>JAEZBP010000621.1 GCA_023427125.1 Pseudomonadota bacterium
CCCCGTTCGCGTTCCGTCCGCGCGCCACTCTCACCCCAATCGCCTGTCTGGCTCCCTACTCGCTGAATGGTCGGATCACTCCTCCGGCTCGATGTCGAGCTCGCGCAGGCGGCGCCACAGGGTGGTCCGGCTGACGCCGAGCATCTGCGGGGCGCGCTGTCGGTTGCCGCCGGCACGCTCGAGCGCGCGGCGGATGCGAGCCACCTCGGGGGGCTCCTGATCGGAGGCAGGCGCCGGCGCGTTGACGCGTGGCGCCTCGAGGCCGTCGTGCGCCATGGAGGGCTCGGCGATCTCGGAGGGGAGATCGCTCGGGACGAGCACGGGGCCTTCGCCGATCACGAAGGCATACTCGAGCGCGTTGCGCAGCTCGCGCACGTTGCCGGGCCATGGGTAGCTCGTCAGCGCCGCGAGCGCGGCGGGCGCCACGCGCGCGACCTGCCGGCCGCCCTGGCGGTTCAGCTCCTCGATGATCTTCTGCGCGAGGAGGCTCACGTCGGCCGGGCGCGCGCGCAGCGGCGGGAGGAAGATCGGGATGACGCGCAGGCGGTACATGAGGTCGGCGCGGAAGCGGCCCGCCTCCACCGCCGCGCGCAGCGACTGGTGGGTGGCCGCGACGATGCGCGCGTCGACCGGGACCGGATCGCGACCGCCGACCGGGATGACGGTCCTCGTCTCGAGCACGCGCAGGAGCTTGGCCTGCAGATCGAGCGGCATCTCCGCGACCTCGTCGAGGAACGCGGTGCCGCCGTCGGCGCTCCGGAAGAAGCCCGGCTGGTCGCGCACCGCGCCCGTGAACGCGCCGCGCACGTGGCCGAAGAGCTCGCTCTCGAGGAGCGTCGGGGGGAGGGCGGCGCAGTTGATGGCGACGAAGGGGCCATCGGCGCGCGGCGAGAGCACGTGCAAGGCCCGCGCGAAGAGCTCCTTGCCGGTCCCGGTCTCGCCCCGCAGGAGCACGCTCGCCTCGCGGCGGGCGGCGCGCTCGGCGATGTGGAACGCGTGTTTCATGCCCGGATCCCGCGTCCACATGCCGTGAAACAGGATGGGCGCGTCGCCCTCCTCGGTGTGCTCGACGTCGAGGAGGAGCACCCAGCCGATCCTGCGCTTCCTGCGCTCGAGGGGCGTCGCGCGGATGAGGAGGCGCCGCTCCTCGCCGCGGGGGCCGGGCCGCACGACAGTGCCGGTCACCGCGATGCCCTGGGCGAGCGCCTCGGCGATCGGGCGGTTCACCGCGCCCCCGCAGAGCAGCTTGGGCGCGCTGACCCCGAGCGGGACGTCGGTGCCGACGAGCGCCGCTGCGCCCTCGGTGGCGAGCACCACGGCGAGCTTCGCGTCGAGGACGACGGCGGGGCCGGCCAGCTCCTCGAGGGCAGCCTCGAGGAGCGCGGCGTGCGGTTCGGGCGAGGCGTGTTGCACGCCGGGAGCATAGCTGAAACTCGTGAAACGCCCCGCGCGGCGGGCCGGCGCGGATCAAGGATGCGCGGCGGCGCGCTCCCGGCGGGCGAGATCGAGCACCGCGAGCGCCAGCGGGATCGCGCTCGCGCCGAGGACGATCGGCCACATCGTCGCGAGGTCGACCTCGGCGCCGAGCGCGCGCGGGATCTCCTGCACGAGGATGAACACCGCCATCACGACCACGAACCACGCGAAGCCTCGGCGCAAGAGGCGCTGGGGGAGGCGGCCGGCGAGCGCCGCGCCGCCGAAGCTGCCGATCACCGCGGCCGCGGTCACCGCGGCCGCGAGCGGCCAGTCGATGCTCACGCTCTCGAGGTAGCCGGCGAAGCCCGCGAACGACTTCATGGCGATCACGAGCAGCGAGGTGCCGACCGCGGTGCGCATCGGGAGCCGGCCGAGCAGCACCAGCGCGGGCACCACGAGGAAGCCGCCGCCCGCGCCGACGAGGCCGGTGACCGCGCCGACCGCCAGGCCCTCGAGCACGATCTTGGCGATGGGCAGCTCTCGGAGACGTCCCTCCGGCCCATCGTGATCGGCCGCTCTGCGAGCGCGCATCATCGCGACCGCCGTCACCAACATCATGGCGCCGAAGAGGAGGAGGAGGACGGTCGCCGGGACGAGGTGGGCGAGCTTCCCCGCGCCGAACGCGCCGGCCATGCTGGTCACGCCGAAGAGCGCGCCCGTCTTCCAGCGCACTCCGCCGCGGCGGGCATGCGGCACCAGCGCGGCGAGGCTGGTCGTCCCGACGACGAGCAGCGAGAGCGCGATCGCGTCGTGCGGCGGCAGGCCGATCACGTAGACGAGGATCGGGACGGTCAGGATCGAGCCGCCGCCCCCGAGCAGCCCGAGCGAGATTCCGATCAGAACGGCGAGCAGGATGCCCGCGATGGCCGGGGCGGAGACGAGCGACACGAGGCGACCTCCTGCCGCGCTGCTCAGCGAGAGCCGTGCCGGCGCGCTCCCCGTCCCGAAGTCGGGGAGCGCGAAACGCGCTGCAACACTCGCGATGGCCGGATCGCGAGTGGTGAAACATGGAGAAACATCCCGGGCGAGCGCGCGGCGGCGGGGGACGGCGGGATGCGCTGGCACGTCACCTGCCCTAGGCCTCCGTCCTCGAAGGAGGATCTCGATGGATTGGACGTGGGCTCTGCGCGGCTTGGCAGGTGGAGCGATCATTGGAGCGAGCGCGTCGCTGCTCTTGGTGCTGAGCGGGCGCGTCGCCGGCATCAGCGGGATCGTCGGCGGCCTGCTCGGCGCGGGCGAGGAGCGGACCTGGCGGGCGCTCTTCGTGGTCGGGCTCCTGCTCGGCGGCGCGCTCGCGATGCTCGTGGTGCCGGGTGCGTTCGCCAGCGCGCCGCCTGCGATCGGGATCGCGATCGCCGCCGGCTTGTTGGTGGGGGTCGGCACCAAGCTCGGGAGCGGCTGCACGAGCGGGCATGGGGTGTGCGGCCTCAGCCGGCTCTCGGCGCGCTCGCTGGTCGCGACGCTCACGTTCATCGCGACCGGCGCGATCGCCGTGCTCGCCGCTCGCGCGCTGGGGGTGGCGTCGTGAGCGCGCGGACCATCCAGGGGATCGTCGCGCTCGCCAGCGGGCTGCTCTTCGGGGTCGGGCTGGTGGTCGGCGGCATGACGCTGCCCTCGAAGGTCGTGGGCTTCCTCGACTTCACGGGGAGCTGGGACCCGACGCTGATGTTCGTGATGGGCGGCGCGGTGGCGGTCCACGCGCTCGTCTTTCGGCTCTTGCGCGGCCGGCGCGCCCCGATCTTCGGCGAGCGCTTCCACCTGCCGACGCGTGCCGATCTCGACGCGCGGCTGATCGTCGGCGCGGCGATCTTCGGGCTGGGCTGGGGGCTCGGCGGCTACTGCCCCGGGCCCGCGGTGGTCTCGCTGGTGTCCGGGCAGCTCGAGGTGCTCGCTTTCGTGGGCGCCATGGTCGCCGGGATGTGGATCGTCGGGAGGCTCGAGACTCGAGCCGGCGCGCGCGGGCGACGCTCGAGCTGAGCTCACGCGCGCCGACCTCTTGTAACGTCGCGCCCGAGGGCGGCCGGCGGCCGGCCCTCGAGCGGAGGCGAGTCGATGCGGGTGTTCGTGACGGGCGCGTCGGGCTTCGTGGGGAGCCACCTGGTCGAGCACCTCGTCGCGAAGGGCCACGAGGTCCGCGCGATGGCGCGCTCCGATCGCAGCGCGGGGTGCGCAGCTACGGAGCGACCCCGTGCGCTGCGACCTCGATGATCTCGCGAGCGAGCCGATCTTGCGACAGCCTTCGAGAGCGATCACGCGCCGGGCGAGACCTCGACGGGGCGCCGCTCGACCGGCAGCCGGCGCTCGTTCCACGCGCTCATCCCGCCGCGCATCGAGGCCACGCGGGTGAAGCCCATGCCGGCGAGCTGCACGGCGGCCTTGCCCGAGCGCCCGCCCGAGCGACAGACGAAGACGAGCGGCTCTTCGTGATCCCAGCGCGCGGCGGCGCGCTCGACCTGCGCGAGCGGGACGAGCTCGACGCCGGGGATGTGTCCGAGCTCTCCGCTGAGCTCGCTCGGCTCGCGCACGTCGATGACCCGCGCCGCGCCGGGCTCGGCGGCGACCCACTCGGGGGCGACCTCAGGGATGCCGCCGGCGCTGGTCTCGATCGGCGCCCACGCGGGCTCGGCGGCGACCTCGCCGCTCGCGAGCACCCCCTTCGGCACGCCGCAGTAGAGGTTCGCCGGGAGCGCCACGTCGATCTTCTTGGGATAGGCCAGGTTGAGCTCGCTCATGATCGCGACGAAGTCGCGCTCGGTGCGCCCCCCGCCGAGCCGCGGGTTGTGCTTCTTCTCCTCGGCCACGCTGGTCACCGTACGGCCCTTGTAGTCGTGGCCCGGGTAGAGCAGGCACGCGTCGGGTAGCGAGAAGATCTTCTCGTGCACCGATCGGTAGAGAGCCGGCGAGCTGCCCTGCTGGAAGTCGGTGCGGCCCGAGCCGCGGATGAGGAGCGCGTCCCCGGTGAACGCCATCGTGTGATCGCCCGTGACGAAGGTGAGGCAACCGGAGGTGTGTCCGGGCGTCTCACGCACCTCGAGCGCGTAGCGGCCGAAGGCGATGCGGTCGCCCTCCTTCACGTAGACATCGGCGCAGCCGACCCCCGCGCGCTCCGAGAGGACCGTCTTCGCGCCGGTCCGCTCGGCGAGCGTGCCGAGGCTGGTCACGTGGTCGGCGTGCACGTGGGTGTCGAGCGCGTAGACCAGCGTGAGCTCGAGCTCGCGCAGCAACGCCAGATCGCGGTCCACCTGCTCGAGCACCGGGTCGATGATGACGGCCTCCCTCGTCTGCTCGTCGGCGAGCAGGTAGGTGTAGGTCGAGGACTCGAGATCGAAGAGCTGTCGGAAGAGCATGGGGTGTCTCCTTGCGGCTGCACCGCGGATCGGCAGTAGTGCAACGCCGATGCCACCCCTTCCCAGGTCGAATGGCACGTTCATCGGGGATTCTGCGTGTTTCGCGCGCCTCCACCGATGTTTCGCCGCGTTTCAGGCGGGCGCGCTCGACTCACCGCTGTCCGACGATCGCGTGCGCGAGGATCAGGAGAGCGAGGGAGCAGCTCCGGATCGCGGGGCTGCTCCCATGCTCACTCACTCGGGCGCCCGGACCTCGATGCGTCGCGGGACGGCGGCGTCGCGCTTCGGGAGCCGTACGCGCAGCACGCCGTTCTCGAGCTGCGCGTCGACGCCGTCGGGATCGATCGTCTCGGGCACGCGGAAGCTGCGCCGCAGGCGAGAGGGCCGCGGGCCCTCACGCCGCCCGTCGAGCGTGAGCTCGAGGCCCTCGAGCTGAACCGAGACGGCGTCGGGCGTCACGCCGGGGAAGTCGGCATCGATCCGGATCTCTCGATCGTTCTCGAAGATGTCCACGCTCGGCGCGAGCACCGGGGCCTCGCGCTCCGCAGTCGTCGCGCTCATGACTCACCTCCTGCGGTGCGAACCGCGATCTGACGAGGCCGCTCCTCGGCCGCCTTCGGCATCGTGACGCGGAGGACGCCGTTCGTGAGCGTCGCCTCCACGCGCTCCGCGTCGACCCGGTAGGGGAGGGCCAGCGTGCGCGTGAGCTCGATGTCTCCGCGCTCCCTGCGATGGACCGTGTAGCCCTCGGGGACCTCGACCTTCCGCTGGCCTCGGAGCGTCAGCACGTTCCGATGAACCTCGAGCTCGACGTCCTTCTCGGTGAAGCCCGGGAGCTCGACCGAGAGTCGGAGCACCTCTCCGTCGTCGGCGAGATCGATGCGCGGCAAGACAGCGCGCGTCCGATCGAGCCTCGCGGCGGCGAATTCCCGATCGAGATCCCCGAAGAGCCGGCGGATCGGATCGAACGCCCGCGCGCTCTCGTCGAAGCCCGCGAGCGGGTCGAAGGGCCAGCGGGCGCCCCTGGGGCCGAAGTGTCTGCGCACCAACATGATGATCCTCCTCGCCTCGACGCGTCGAGGTCGTTGAAAAACAAATGGGTCGTGTCCACGGTCCAGGCGCGGCGCTCAATGGCGTCGTTGCCTGGGTGCCGGTCGACGGGAATCATCAGTAATCATTGGAGAGAGCCCCCGCAACGACCGTCCCCGTGCGATGGCTGCGAGGTGCGGTCCGGCGCCCCGAGCCTGTTGGGGCAAGGGGCAACGATTCGTGCGATGCCCACCGAGCGTTCCGTCGACTCCACCACCTGTAACCATCGGCGTCGGGAGGCGTCAACCGGCGGTCAAGGCGCGGAGGTGAGGCGTGACAGAGCGCACGCCATCGGTGATCCTGTGACCATGAAGACCGCCGCAGCGTGCGCCCTCCTGCTCCTCGTCTCCGCGCCTGCCGCCGCGCAGCGGACCGTCGGGGTGGCCACCGCCGCCGAGCTCGAGGCCGCCGTCCGAGACGCCGCGGCCGGGGACACCATCGTGCTCGCCAGCGGCACGTACGCGCTCGGGCACCGGCTCGACACCCGCGTGGCGGGGACCGCCGCGCTGCCGATCGTGGTGCGGTCGGCGAGCCGGGGGACGGCCCTCGTTCGCTTCTCGTCGGCCACCGGGGTCGTCGAGGGCTTCGTGGTCACGCACGCGCACTGGCGCTTCGAGGACCTGGTGCTCGAGGGCGACTGCGCCGACCACTCGGACTGCGAGCACGCCTGGCACGTGGTCGGGGAGGCGGACTTCACGGTGATCCGCGGCAACGTCGCGCGGGGCTTCAACGCGCACATCAAGGCGAATGGCGCCGACCTCGACGGCGCGCGGCCCTATCCCGACGACGTCCTCGTAGAGGGCAACGAATTCTATGGCGAGGGTCCGCGCATGACCGCGAACCCCGTCACGCCGATCGACGTGGTGGGCGGCCGGCGCTGGGTGATCCGCGCCAACTTCATCCACGACCACCAGAAGGGCATGGGTGACGGCGTGAGCTACGCCGCGTTCCTCAAGGGCAACGGGCGCGACGGAGTCATCGAGCGGAACCTCGTCGTCTGCGAGCTGCTCCACAGCGGCGGCACCCGCCTCGGCCTCTCCTTCGGCGGCGGCGGCTCGGGGCCCGATCGGATCTGCGAGGATCGCGACTGCAGCGTCGAGCACCAGGGCGGCGTCATGCGCAACAACATCGTCGCGCACTGCCCGGCCGACGTCGGCATCTACGTGAACGAGTGCGCGGGCTGCGCCATCGTGCACAACACCGTCTTCGACGCGACCGGGATCGACCTCCGCTTCGCGACGACCGACGTGGTGGTGGCGGGCAACCTCACGAGCGGCCGCATCCGGGATCGCGACGGGGCGAGCAGCGCGCGCGAGAACAACCTGGAGGAGGTCACCGCGTGGGCGGCGTTCTTCGTCGACCCTGACGCGCTCGACTTCTCACTGCGAGACGGCTCAACGATCGTCGATCTCGGCGGCGCCCGCCCGGACGTACCGGACGACTTCTGCGGCAACCGGCGTGACGACGGGGTGGCGGATCTCGGCGCGGTCGAGTACGACGGCGACGGCCCCTGCGACACCACCCGAGCGCACCCTGGCGAGCCGCCGACGCCCGGCCCTGACGCCGGCGGGCCGGAGCGCGACGCCGGATCGCTGCGCGACGGCGGATCGACACGCGACGGCGGGCCCATCGCGGACGGCGGGCTGGGTGAGCCCGACGCCGGCTGCGGATGCAGCGCGCCCGGCCGGAGTGAGCTGGGGGCGCGGCTCGAGGGGCTGCTCCTGCTCGGTGGGCTCCTCGGTTTGCGTCGCCGCCGCCGGGTCTCGTAGGCTGCTCCGCATGGTCTCGAGCAAGGCGACGACGGTCGACGCGTACCTCGCATCTCTCCCCGAGGATCGGCGCGCGGCGATCGCGAAGGTGCGCGAGGCGATCCTCGCGAGTCTCCCCGCCGGCTACGAGGAAGGCATGCAGTACGGGATGATCGGCTACTACGTGCCGCTCTCCCGCTTCCCCGACACCTACAACGGGCAGGCGCTCGGCGTCGCCGCGCTCGCGTCGCAGAAGCACCACATGGCGCTCTACCTGAGCGCCGTCTACGGCGATCCGAAGGCCCAGGCCTCGTTCGTCGAGCGCTACCGAGCGACGGGCAAGGAGCTCGACATGGGCAAGAGCTGCGTGCGCTTCAAGAAGCTCGAGGATCTCCCGCTCGATGTGGTCGCCGACGCGATCGCGGCCTGCTCGGTCGATCGGCTCATCGAGCTCCACGAGGCCGTGCACGCCGCCAAGCGCTCGGCGAAGAAGAAGAAGTAGCCGCCACGGGATCGCCATCGGCTCTCCTCGGCTCCTCCCGAGGTCGTCCGCCAGGACCGTCACGAGGCGTGGCCACGCTGGGCCTCAATGCTACGACGCCGTGTGCTCCTCACGCTCGGATCGCTCGGGCTCTGCTATCTCGCGATGGCCGCGTGGCTCGATCGGCGCGGCGGACGCGAGACGGCGCCCGAGGAGCGCTTCGATGCGATCGTGGTGCTCGGCTGCCGCGTGCGGTCGGACGGGACGGCCAGCCCCACGCTCGCGAGGCGGGCGCGGCACGCGGCGGCGCTCCACCGGCGGGGCCTCGCGCCGATCGTCGTCTTTACCGGGGGCGTCGGTACGTATCCGCCG
>JAEZBP010000627.1 GCA_023427125.1 Pseudomonadota bacterium
CCGCCTGCGCTGGACCAAGCCGCGCCGCAGAGCAGCGCGAGGGCGAGAAAGCGCGTCGACGATCTCATACGTTCGCGTGCTCTCGAACCGAGGCCACCAGCAGCGTGCCGATGCCGAGGAGCGCGAAGCTCAACACCAAGACGGTGAGCACCGCATACCAGAGCTCGGGGTAGGTCGTGTCCTCCGGCCGCGAGGGGCCGGCGATGCGGACCAAGTAGCGATGCTGCTGCGCCGCGTCCACCCGCGCGAGCTCGAGCGAGGTGAGCGCCGACTCGTACGCGCGCTGCGCGAACTCCTTCTCGATCACGAGCGGCTCGAAGCTCGCGATCGTGTCCGAGATGTCCTGGCCCGTCGGCCCGGAGAGGCGGCGCGACTGTCCGTCGATCTCCCGCTGGAGCGCGGCGACGCGCCGGCGCTGCTCGGCGACCTGCGGGGCGTTGGCCTGCAGGCTGGCCGAGAGGGTGCTGAGCTCGGCGCGCGCGATCGCGAGCTCGGCCTCGAGCCGGCTCCGCACCTCGAGCAGCCCCGCCGCCGACGCCATCGGATCGAGCTCGCCGCGATCGGCCTGCAGGCCCCGCAGATCCTGTCGTGCCTTCGTCAGCCGGGCCTCGGCCCGCCCGAGCTCGGTCTGCGCGAGCGCGATGCGGTCCGCGCGGGCGCGCTCGCTGAGCTGGTTCACCATCTGCTCGCTCGCCGCGAGGATGGCCTCTCCGAGCTCGTGCGCCTTGGCCTGCGTGAACGCGCGCACGCGCAGGGTGAGCACGCCCGAGGACTCGTCGTGCTGCACCGAGACGCGATCCAGATAGTACTCGTAGCGGTCTTCGACCGGCGCGTCCGCCGGCAGCCGCGAGAACCAGTCCATCTCCTCGTCGGCGTAGTGCTCGACGAAGCCGTGCTCGGCGCTCAGGTGCTCGAGCATGTCGCGCGACTCGATGTACTCGCGCACGAGCATCACGTCGCGCGACGCCGAGCCCGGCACCGAGGCCACGATGAGCTGGAGCGCGGAGGGCGCGGCGTTGCCGTCCGCCGACTGGACGGTGAAGGCGGAGACCGACTCGTACTCGGGCTGGACCAGGACGCCGTAGTAGAGGACCGAGAGCGCGGTCGGCAGGCCCACCCCGAGAATCATGCGCAAGACGAGCCTCCGCGCGCGCAGCTTGCGGAGCTGCTTGGCGGTGGTGGCGCGCGTCTCGCTCGGGACGGTGGTCGTCATGCTTCAGGCCGCGGTCTTGTAGACGCGCTCGACCTCCTCGATGTCGTCGAAGAGGGTCAGGCGGCCCCGCAGGAGCAGGGCGAACATGCTGCAGTAGTCTCGCATCGTCTTGATCTGGTGCGAGACCATGATGACCGAGCTGCGCTCGCGCCGCTCGGCGAAGGCCAGCTTGCACTTGTCTTGAAAGGCGCGATCTCCGACCGCGGTGACCTCGTCGACCAGGTAGACCTCGAAGTCGAGCGCCATGCTGAGCCCGAACGCGAGCCGCGCGCGCATGCCGGAGGAGTACGTGCGGACCGGCTCCTGGAAGTACGCGCCGATCTCGGCGAACCCGCGCGCGAACTCGACGACGGAGTCCACGTCCGCCCCGTAGATGCGCGCGACGAAGCGGCAGTTCTCCTCGCCGGAGAGCGAGCCGTTGAAGCCGCCGCTGAAGCCGATCGGCCACGACACCCGCCCGTGGCGGACGATCTTTCCCGCGTCCGGGTGCTCGGCGCCGCCGAGGATGCGCAGCAGCGTCGACTTGCCCGCGCCGTTCTTGCCGAGGATGCCGACGCTGACGTTCGCCGGGAACACCGCGTTGACGCGGTCGAGGACGACGTGATCGCCCGCCTGGGTCGCGTAGACCTTGGTGACGTCCTTGAGCTCGATCATCGGGGTCATGTCGGCTGGATCCTTCGACGCACCGCGCGCTCGAGGGTCAGCCCCGCGAACGCCAGCAGGATGATCCACACGAGCACGTAGGCCGGGCTGGCCTCGCTCGAACGGTATCCGGTGAACCACCCGTCGCGCACGATCTCGACACACTGCAAGATCGGGTTCCACATCAAGTAGCGGCGGATATGGAGGGGGATGGCGTCGGCGGTGAAGAAGAGACCCGAGATCCAGAAGAGCGGTCGGAAGAGCGGCCCGCGGATGCGATCGACCGACTTGCTCAGCACGCTGGACGCGCAGAGGACCAGGCCGAGGGCGAGCCCGAGCAGGCCCGCGAGGCCCATCCCGAAGAGCACGCGCAGGACATCGTCGACGTGGAGCTCCCGCACCCAGAGCGCGTAGCCGCCCACGATGGCGGTGAAGACGGCGATGCTCGTCGCGATCTCGAGCCCGCCGCGCGCGAGCGCCAGATCGAGCGTGTGGACCTGCGGATAGAAGAGGAGCGCGCGGTTGGCCTCGATGGAGCTGCTCACCCGATCCGACGTCTTCATCACCAGCTCGTACGGGATGATCCCGGTGGCGAGGAAGGGGATGAGGTCGAGCCCGTGGGGAGTCAGGCGGCCGAGCGCCCAGAACATCCCGCCGAACGTGAAGATCCAGAACACCGGCTCGAGCAGGGCCCAGAGGTAGCCGAGCTGGTGCGCGCCGAAGCGGGTGCGCGTCTCCCGCAGCGCGACCGCGTGCACCACGCGCACCTGGCTGAGCGCGCCCTGCACGAGCGAGCTCATTCGGGAGCTCCTGCCGGCTCCTGACCGTCGCCCTGCCAGACCTCCGGCACGAACACCCAGCCGTCCGGCGCCTCGCAGGTGAGCCGCCGCCCGTGGCCGGTCGAGACTGCGCGGCAGCGCCTCCCGCTCGCGGCGGCGTAGGCGGGCTCGAGCACGAAGCTCCCCACGTGGACCGCCTCGCCGTCGGGGAGCGTGGAGAGGCGGCTCAAGAGCTCGCGCTCCTCCTCGCTCGACGGACCGACCGCGCCCGGTCGCAGGGCAGGGTCGTGATAGATCGCGGCCTCGGTCGGCGCGGAGCCTCCGCACCCGCCGAGCCCGCACGCCGAGAGGAACCCGCAGACGAGCGCGAGGTTAGCTCTTCCGCGAACGGGCGAAGACGCCATGGACCTCACCGGATGCGTCTACCACGAGGAGCGCGTCGAGTCCTTCGCGCTCCATGTGGCGCTCCGCGTTACCGACGAGCACGTCCGGCCCGACGATCGGCGGCGCGGTGTTCATCACCTTCTCGACCGGCTCGGCGAGGAGCTCCGGCGTCTCGCGCAGAACCTTCGCGATCTCCGCCGAGCTGAGCACCCCAACCAGCTTGGGCCCCTCGTGCACGAGCGCCAGCGGCAGCTCGCTCCGGGCCAGCTCGAGCACGCACTCGCGCACCGCCGTCTGGGGTGTGATCACGGTGACGCCCTCGCGCGCGACCACGTCGCCGACCCGCATGAGCCGCCGCCCGAGGCTTCCCGCCGGGTGCAGCCGGGCGAAGTCCTCCTCGTGGAAGCCGCGCAGCGTCGAGAGCGACACCGAGAGCGCGTCGCCGATCGCCAAGGTCGCGAGCGTCGAGCTCGTCGGCGCCAGGTTGTTCGGGCAGACCTCGCTCTCGACCGAGACGTCGAGCGCGACGTCGACCCCGCGTGCCAGGGTGGAGTCGGTGTTCCCGACGAGCGCGACGGTCGGGATGCCGCGCTGGCGCAGGTGCGGGAGGAGCGACACGACCTCCGCGGTCTCGCCGCTGTAGGAGATCAGGATCACGGCGGAGTCGGCGGTGATCATCCCGAGATCGCCGTGGAGCGCCTCGGCGCTGTGCACGAAGAAGCTCGGCGTGCCCATCGACGCGAGGGTCGCGGCGATCTTCCGGCCGACGTGGCCCGACTTGCCGAGGCCGGTCACGACCACGTGCCCGTCGACGGAATACAGCGTCCGAACGGCGTGGGTGAAGCGCTCGTCGACCCGGGTGCTGAGCGTCGCGATCGCCGCCGACATCTGCCGGAGACACTCGCGCGCCTGGCTCGCGACCGGATCGACCAGCCCCGATTTGAGCCGAATGACGTTGGAGTCCTGTCGTCGCGCCGTCGCGTCCATTCGCATCGAGATCTCCGAGCTCCGAGCGAAGCCACCGACCGGTGCCAGGCCGGTGGTTCGTAGGCTGGACCAAAACAAGCCGAGCGCCCCGGAGTGCACCTCGCGTGCCACTGCATCGCGAGGGAGGTCGCGGGTCGGCGCCGCCAACCGGTGTCCGCAGAACACTGACGATCGCGTCGCGGTCCCCGCCGGCGTCCCCAGCGGGGGAGCCTCGAAGGCTGACATCGATGTCACGGATGCTCCCGGCGGTGTCACAGTGGCTAGCCCGTTGGCTCGAAGTGGCTCGTCGAGTCGCCAATGGCGCCAGCGACGGGGCTCCCAATCCGCGGAAGCGCATGTCACTAGCGCGATGGGCCCAGGACGCAACGAAAATTCCGGCTCGGCGCTCCGAGGATGCACACGCCGCCCGGGGCGTCCACAAACCGATCATCCGCTTGCACGTACGCCGGCGAGCAGGTAGCCAGCGCCGATGCGTCGGCTCGTTGTCATGCTGGTGGCGTCGCTCGCCTGGTTGCCCGCACGAGCGGGGGCGCAGCCGGCGTCCACGCCCGAGCTCGACGATGGGGCGCCCCGGAGAGCGATCGCGCCGATCACTCCGGAGCCCGAGCGCTCCGAGCCTCCACCAGGTCATGATCCGCTGCGGGCGGCAATCGAGAATCTAGCGTTCCTCGCCGGCGGCACCGCCTGGTACCTCATCGACGATCGGAACGTGCTCGACTGGGATCTCGAGAGCCTGGAGCAGCGCTTCGACGAGGCATCCTACCGCTTCGACAACAACCACTTTCCGATGAATTTCCTCGCCCACCCGCTCTCGGGCGCGGCGTTCTATGGCGTCCCCCGATCGAACGGGCTCAGCATGCCGTTGTCCGCGATCTATGGGATCGTCACGTCGTTTCTCTGGGAATTCGTCATCGAGTTCAAGGAGCGATTCAGCATCAACGACTCGATCACGACGCCGATCGGCGGCATCGCGATCGGTGAGGTCTTCCACCGGCTCAGCCGTCTCCTGGACGAGGAGGCGCACCCGGTCCTCGCATGGATCTTCGGGACCTCGGTCGCGGTCCACGAGGCCCTGGACGGTCGCGCCGTCGGCCGCGAGACGCCGCGGGTCGGGCCGCCTTCGATGTGGCACGACATCCGGCTCGCCTACGGCTTCGGCTGGGCCACCGGCGACGGCTTCGACTTCGATCTGCACGACGTCTCGGCGGAGGCCCGCTTCGTCGCGATCCCGGGGCACGGCCGCGCCGGCCAGCGGGCGGGCGGCTTCGTCGACGCCGAGGTCGCGTCGATGCGGCTCGACGGCTTCTTCAGCTCGACCGGCACCGGCTTTCAGCTGCTCGCCGACACCACGCTGATGGGCGTCTACGTCGAGGACTTCCGTGATGCCCCCGACGGCAGCCGCTCGGGCGGCAGCGTCATCCTCGGGACGAGCGTGAGCCAGCTCTATCGTAAAGAGCGCTACGACAGCTGGCGCGATCGGATCGCGTTCACGGGATTTCCGGGTCTCGCCATCGACGCCGAGGAGCGCGCGGGGCTGCTCGAGGTGCGCTTCTCGGGGCGGCTCCACGGCGGGTTCGGCGGCGTCCACGCGCCGGGGCTCGGTCAGTGGCAGCGCGACAACGCCGCGGCGCCCAAGACCATCCTGACCAACCATGGCTACTACTTCGGCTGGGGCTGGTCGGGGCGGCTCGAGCTCGAGCTGCGCGCGCACGTGGTCACGGTGGGGGGCTCGCTCGCCTATGTCAGCCTCGGCTCGCAAGAGGGCCTCGACCGCCGCCAGGATCTCGTCGTCGACGATGTGCACGGCCACGACGAGCTGCTCGAGCTCGCGACGTGGGCGCGGGTCTCCGGCCTGCCGCTCGGCCTCTTCCTGGAGGCCTCGTTCCGCGCGCAGATCCGCGACTCGTCCCTCGGCGACGTCCAGATGACGCGCTCGATCCACCGCTACCAGCTGGCGCTCGGCTTCATGCTCTGATGCCGTCGCTCGGCGGCCTTGCTATGGTCGCGGCCCCCCATGGCCTCCGAGCCCGCACCCCTCCGCAAGGACGACGTCGCCGCAGCGCTGCGCGCCGTGCGCGCGCCCGCGCATCGCCCGCGGCTCGCGGCGCTCGCCGACGCTCTGCTCTCGCGGCCGG
>JAEZBP010000702.1 GCA_023427125.1 Pseudomonadota bacterium
GCCCAGCGCGGCGCGACGAAGGTGGCGAGCGCGCCGCTGCTCGATCCGGCGAGCGCCCCGAGGAGCGCATACGCGCCGAGCCGGCCGAGCTGATAGCGGCCGATGCGACAGGGCGCCGATCGCTCGCCGCCGGCGAACGCGGCGAGCGGCCCGCACATCGCCACGCAGTGCGGGATGCTCAGCGCACCGGCGATCGCACCGGCGCCGAGCGCGAGCCATGCGTCCGACATCTCGCGGCGACCTGAGAGCAAGGTCGATGCCGCGCCGCGGCGATGACGCCACGTCCGGCCGGCGGCGCAGAATCTGCGCCCCCGCGAAGCCGATGCGATCGAAGTGCGCGGATCGAGCCTCGATGCGCGGCCGGCAGGCTGGCGCACGGAATGCAGACGGTGCCGCTCGCCTGCCATGGACGCCACGATCGAAGCGCCGTTCGCGAGCGCGCCTGGTGAGTGTGCACACTGCGGGAGCGCGCTCGGCGGCTCGACCGACGAGTACTGCTGCGCCGGATGCCGGACGGTCGCCCACCTGATCGCCGGCGCGGGGCTCGGCCGCTACTACGCGCTGCGCCGCGGCGCCTCGGGCCCGGTCACCCTCGAGCCGGCGCGCGATCGCCAGTGGCTCGAGCCGATCGCCACCGAGGTCCAGGCCGGCGCGGGCGCGTGCAGCGTCGACCTCGACGTGCAGGGCCTGCACTGCGCCGCGTGCGTGTGGCTGATCGAGGAGCTCTTCCGCCGCGAGGCCGACGGCATCGAGGTGATCGTCAACCCCGCCCTCGGGCGCATCTCGCTCCGGGTCGAGCTGGGCTTCCCGCTCGGGTCCTTCGTCGAGTCGGTCGAGCGCTTCGGCTACCGGCTCGGGCCGCCGCTCAAGGAGGGCTCGCCCGGGCGCGACGGCCTCTTGATCCGCACCGCGATCGCGATGGGCCTCGCGGCGAACGCGATGATGTTCGCGCTCGCGATCTATCTCGGCCTGAGCGAGGGACCGCTCTACGAGATGATGCGCGCGCTCGAGCTCGCGCTCGCGATCGCGGCGGTGGCGGTGGGCGCGCCCGTCTTCGTACGCGGCGCGCTCGAGGGGCTGCGGCGCGGGATGCTGCACCTCGATCTGCCGATCGCGCTCGGCATGCTGCTCGCGCTCATCGGCACCGTCGCCGCGCACCTCTTCGGCGCGGAGGCCGCCTACGCCGACACGGTCGCGGTCTTCGTGGCGCTGATGCTGCTCGGCCGCTGGCTGCAGGCTCGGGCGATCGCCAAGAACCGCGATCGGCTCCTCGCGAGCCAGGGCGCCGATGGCCTCCTCGCCCGGCGCATCGAGGGCGGTGCGCTCGCCAGTGTCCGCGCCGGTGACGTGCAGGAGGGGGATCGGCTCTTGCTCGCGCCCTCCGAGCTCTCCGTCGTCGACGCCACCCTGGAGGACGACGCGCTCGTCGCGCTCGACTGGATCTCCGGCGAGAGCGCGCCCCGCTCGCTGGCCGCGGGCGAGCGGCTGCCGGCGGGCGCGGTCAACGTGGGCCCGAGCGCGATCCGAGCGCGGGCCGAGACCGCCTTCGATCGCTCGCCGCTCGAGTCGCTGCTCGGGCGCACCCGGCCGGAGCTCGACGAAGAGCGGACGCCGAGCCGCTTCTGGGATCGCGTCGCGCGCGTCTACGTGATCGCCGTCCTGACGACCGCCGCGATCGCCGCGACGGCCTGGCTCCTCGCGACTGGCGACGCGCTCCGCGCGCTCGAGGTGGCCACCGCGATCCTGGTCGTGACCTGCCCGTGCGGCATCGGCATCGCCACGCCGCTCGCCTACGAGCTCGCCACGTCCGCGCTCCGCCGCCGCGGCCTCTTCGTGCGGCGCGAGCGGGCGCTCGATCGCGCGGCTGACGTCGAGCGCGTGGTCTTCGACAAGACCGGCACGCTCACGACCGGCCGGCTCGAGCTGGTCGATCCGAACGCGCTGGCGGAGTTGACGCAGAGCGATCGCGCGGCGCTCTTCAACCTCGCGGCCCGGAGCGCCCACCCGAAGAGCGAGGCCGTGCGGCGCGCGCTCGGCGAGCTCACCATCGACGAGGGGCTGGTCGTGATCGAGGAGCCCGGCCGCGGCGTGCGGAGCGGAGAGCTGCGGCTCGGCTCGCCGGCGTTCGCGGGCGCGGGGGCGGGCGATCTCGTCTTCACGCGCGGCGGGCGGCTGGTCGCCGACCTCTCGACCCGCGAAGTGCTCCGCGGCGACGCGGCCGAGGAGATCGAGGCGCTCGTCCGAGAAGGGATGGGCGTCGCGATCCTGAGCGGCGACGAGCCCGCGCGGGTCGCGGCCATCGCGGCGCGGGTCGGCGTCGAGGACGCGGTCGCCGGGTGCACGCCCGAGGACAAGGCTTCGTGGCTCGACGCGCACGCCGGCGCGACCACGCTCTTCGTCGGCGACGGCATCAACGACGGACCGGCGGCCGAGCGCGCGGATCTCGCGGGGACGCCGGCCATCGATCGCCCTTACCTGCCGGCCCGCACCGCCTTCTTCTTCGTCACCGCCGGTCTCGCCCCGATCCGCGCCCTGCTCCACGCGGGCCGCGCGGTGCGCCGGGTCGCGCGGCGCAACCTGGTGCTCGCGGCGGCCTACAACGCCGTGGCGATCACCCTCGCGGCCGCGGGGCTCATGGCCCCGTGGCTCGCCGCGATCCTGATGCCGGCGAGCTCGCTCGTCGTGCTGGGCGCGACCGTCGCGTCGCTGCGCGAGAGCCGCTGGAGGAGCACCTGAGATGGAGGTCCTGATCCTATTGGTCTTCGTGAGCCTCACGCTCGCCGGCTCGGCCGTCGGGCTCTTCGTGTGGCTCACGCGGGAGCGGACGTTCGAGCACGGCGAGCGGCTCGAGCTCCTCCCCATGGACGACGCGGAGCGGGTTCGCTCCGCCCCTGTGAGCTCGGCAGAGGAGAGCTGAAGTGCAGCAATTCGGAGCAAGCGTGCCGTCGCCCAGCGGAGCGACCATGCAGTTCGAGAAGAAGACGATCGTCTACGACGACTCGATCGTCCGCGCGTTCATCCTCGCGTCGATCGGCTGGGGCCTCGTCGGGATGCTGGTCGGCGTCATCGTCGCCCTCCAGCTCGCGTGGTGGCCGAGCAACGTCGGCGAGTGGCTGAGCTTCGGCCGGCTGCGGCCCCTCCACACCAACGCGGTGATCTTCGCGTTCGTCGGCAACATGATCTTCGCCGGCGTCTACCACTCGACCCAGCGCCTCGTGAAGGCGCGGCTCGCGTCCGACAAGCTCTCGTGGTTCCACTTCTGGGGCTGGCAGGCGATCATCGTGGCCGCCGCGATCACGCTCCCGCTCGGCCTCACCCAGAGCAAGGAGTACGCGGAGCTGATCTGGCCGATCGACGTGGCCGTGGTGCTCGTTTGGGTCGCGTTCGCGGTGAACTTCTTCTGGACGCTCCGCAATCGGAACGAGAAGCAGCTCTACGTCGCGATCTGGTTCTACATCGCGACGATCGTCACGATCGCGGTCCTCTACATCGTCAACAACATCCAGATCCCGACCAGCTTGGTCCACAGCTACGGCGTCTTCGCCGGCGTTCAGGACGCGCTCGTTCAGTGGTGGTATGGCCACAACGCCGTCGCGTTCTTCCTGACGACGCCGATCCTCGGGATCATGTACTACTACATCCCGAAGGCGGCCGAGCGGCCCGTCTACAGCTACCGCCTCTCGATCATCCACTTCTGGTCGCTGGTCTTCATCTACATCTGGGCCGGCCCCCACCACCTGCTCAACACCTCGCTTCCCGACTGGGCGCAGACGCTCGGGATGGTCTTCAGCCTGATGCTCTGGGCGCCGAGCTGGGGCGGGATGATCAACGGCCTCTTCACCCTGCGTGGCGCGTGGGACAAGGTGCGGACCGATCCGGTCCTGAAGTTCTTCGCCGCCGGCGTGACCTTCTACGGGATGGCGACCTTCGAGGGCCCGATGCTCTCGATCCGGAGCGTCAGCTCGCTCGCGCACTACACCGACTGGATCATCGGCCACGTCCACGCCGGCGCGCTCGGCTGGAACGGCTTCATGGCCGCCGGCATGTTCTACTGGCTCGTCCCGCGGATGTGGAACACCAAGCTCTACTCCCAGAGCGCGGCGAACCTCCACTTCTGGATCGGCACCTTCGGCATCCTGCTCTACGTCGCCGCGATGTACGTCGCCGGCATCACGCAGGGCCTGATGTGGCGCGCGGAGGCCGAGGGCGGCGGGCTCCTCTACCCGAGCTTCATCGAGACCGTGCTGGCGCTGCAGCCGATGTACTGGATGCGCCTGATCGGCGGCACCCTCTACCTCGTCGGCTTCGTCGTCATGGCGTGGAACGTCGCGATGACGATCAAGACCGGCGCGAAGGCGACCTCCTCGGTCGAGGTCGCGGTGCCGGTGAAGACGGCGCCCCAGATGGCCTGGAAGCAGGTGGTCTTCTCGGCGCCGGTGATGTGGACCACGTCGGTCGGCGTCCTCGTCGCGCTGATGGCGATCAACCAGTTCGCGTCGGTCGCGTTCGGCGTGCTCGCGCTGGTCGTGGCCATCCTCGGCGGCATCGCGCTCCGGCTCGGCGGCAAGGACGGCATCTCCGGCTGGCACGGGATCCTCGAGGGGCGCGCGCTGATCTTCACCGTGTTCACCGTGATCGCGGTGCTGATCGGCGGTGTCGCCGAGATCCTCCCCTCGGTCGTCATCGGGGCGGGTGAGCGCGCGGCGACCCAGCACGCGCCCTACACCGCGCTCGAGCTCGAGGGGCGCGACGTCTACGTCGCGGAGGGCTGCTACACCTGTCACTCGCAGATGATCCGGCCCTTCGGCTGGGAGTCGTCGCGCTACGGCGCCGCCTCCGACGCCGACGAGAGCATCTGGGATCGCCCCTTCCAGTGCGGCAGCAAGCGCACCGGGCCCGATCTCGCCCGCGAGGGCGATCGCTACCCGGACGTCTGGCACGTCCAGCACATGCTGGATCCGCGCGCGACCTCGCCCGGCTCGATCATGCCCCCGTATCCGCACCTGGCGGAGAACCGCGTCGACTTCGAGCGCACCCGCGGGAAGCTGATGGCGATGCAGACGCTCGGCGTGCCCTACAGCGACGCCGAGGTGGCGAACGCGGCGCGGGACGCGCGC
>JAEZBP010000740.1 GCA_023427125.1 Pseudomonadota bacterium
CGCGCTTCGTCTGCCTCGTGCTCAACAACCACGATCTCAACATGGTGACCTGGGAGCAGCGGGTGATGGAGGGCGATCCGAAGTTCGACGCGTCGCAGGTGATCCCGGACCTCGACTACGCGCAGTACGGGCGCAGCCTCGGTCTCGAGGGCATCACCATGCGAAAGCCCGAGGAGGGCGTCCCGGGCTGGGAGCGCGCGCTCGCCGCGAAGAGGCCGGTGGTGGTCGACGCGCACGTGGACCCGGAGGTCCCGCCGCTGCCGCCGCACATCCGCTTCGATCAGGCGAAGAACCTCATGTTCTCGATCCTGTCCGGCGACCCGCGCCGCGGGCGGGTGGTCAAGCAGGCGGTCAAGCAGATGTTCACGCCCGGCAAGAAGAGCTGAGCCGCATCACCCGTTCATCATCCGCGTGAACTTCTCGGTCAGCGCCGGATCGGCGGCGAGCTTGGCGCCCCAGGCGCTCGCGATCGTCGAGTAGCTCATCATGTCGAGCCCGTAGCGCGCGAGCGCGCCCATCATGTCGCCGCGCTGCATGCCCTTGAGGATGCCCACGTAGTCGCTCAGCTTCGCCACCGACTGGCCGGGGAAGACCAACGGATCGGGCTCGTCGTCGCCGCTGACCTCGCGCTGCGCCTGCTGCGCCTGGGCCATGCGCAGGTGCATGTCCATGTTGCCGCTCGTGATCTGATCGAGCGCGGCCTTCTCTTCCTTCGAGACGCCGAGCGCCTCGAGCTCGATCGAGCGCTTCATCTCGAGGAAGCGCTCGTGGAGCTCCGGCGTCGCGTTGAGCGCCTCCTGCCACTCCGGC
Source organism: Pseudomonadota bacterium (assembly GCA_023427125.1). Lineage (GTDB taxonomy): Bacteria > Myxococcota_A > Polyangia > Polyangiales > Sandaracinaceae > JAEZBP01. The sequence continues at coordinate 811 of JAEZBP010000740.1, forward strand.
ACGAACGCCCGCACCCCCGCGCTCATCGAGCGCTGCAGCGGAACGCCGAAGCGCTGGCAGAGCTCGGCGATCTCCGGGCCGTCGGTCGCGCTGCCCGGCGCCGCGAGGATCTTGTCGCGCTCGACGCAGAAGCGGACGTACTCCTCGAGCGTGAGCCCGCCGTACTTGCGCTCCGGCGGCTTCACCACGTTCTTGCCGGGCAGGCTCGCGGAGTAGCGCTCGATCCACTCGTCGAGCTCCTGCTCGAGCTGCGGCGGGTGCCCCGACAGCGCCTTCCATACCTCGGCGAGCACGATCTCCCAGGCCGTGTAGCCCTTCTCCGGGATCTGCGTGCGCAGCCACTGGAAGATCGCCTCGACCTCGCCGCGGATGCTCGGGTCGTCGTTCACGCGCCAGCCGAACGCGACGAGCGCCGCGCCGGTGACCCAGTCGGAGGGGCCATACACCATCGAGTAGAGCGCCGCGCGCGCCGAGCCCGTCTCCCACGGGCCGAGGTGCGAGAGCACGACCGCCGTCGCGACCTGGCAGCGCCACATCCAGTTGAACGCGTCGAAGCCCTCGTCCTCGGGCGGCAGCGGCGGGTAGGTCAGCACGCTCATCAGCGCGTGGTAGCCCTCGTACCCGAAGCTGTCGGCCACGCCCTTGGCCGCCGCGTCCCACTCCTCGCGGCGGAAGAGCGTGCGCGCGATGCCGGCGATCGCCTCCTGTGCGCGCGCGTCGCCCGCCGGGTAGGCCCGCACCGGCGTCGTGCCCTCGTAGCTCCACACCCGGGTCGAGAGCTGCGCCTTGTCGGTGCGGGGATCGGGCGCCTGCACCTCCTCGACGTCGATGCGCAGCGTGCCCTTCGCGCCGAGGCGCTGCATCGCCAGCTCGAAGGCGACGCCGACGCTCGGCGAGTCGAGGTGCTCGCTGGTGAGGCCGATCTCGACGCTGCCGCCGATCCCGCAGCACTTGATCACGTGGGCGAGCTCGCTCGCGAGGTGGCGCGCCGCCGTCGCGGTGGCGTCGCTCGGCGCGGGCAGGACGTTCACGTAGGGCCGACTCGGCTCGACCTCGTCGGCGAAGCGCACCGCCTGCTCGTCCCAGGGCATCTGCTCGCGGAGGCGGAGCAGCGCCTGCTCGTCCTCCGGCGATCGATACGCGAGCCAGCCCGCGTAGTGCTTGCACGCCGCCGCGCCCGGGTACTCCGGATCGCGCTCGAGCAGCTCGCTGAAGAGGCCGGCCGCCTCCTCGTTGCGCACGGTGTCGACGAAGGCCCACGCCGCGTCGTGGAGCGGCGAGAGATCGCTCGCGTTGATCTCGAGCGCGGTGCGCGCCTGCGCGAGCGCGTCGTCGGGGCGCTCGGCGTCGCGGTACGCGTTCAAGAGGCCGGTGCGGATGCGCCAGTCGGCGGGGAAGAGGCGGGCCGCCTCCTCGGCGACCGCCAGCGTCTCGCCGACGTCGCCCAGGCGCCGGCGGATCAGCGTCTCGCCGTACCAGAGGATGCTCTCGCTGGCGTAGGCTTGCCGGAGCGCCCCGAAGAACGTGGCCGCCGCGCGGAGGTTCGCGATGCGCGGGTCGTCCTCGGGCGGCGGGACCGGGACGCCGACCGCGACCATCAGCGCGGTCTTCACCACCGACTCGAAGAGGAGATCCCACGAGAGCGAGGGGATGATCGCGGGCTGCAGCCAGCGCGCGACCCAGTGGAGGTAAGGCAGATCCGGCGCGACGCGGACGGCCTCGCCGAGCAGCTCGAGCGCCTCGGGGAGCCGCCGCTGCATCATCAAGACGCGCGCGCGCCCCGCCGCGGTGGCCACGTGGATCGCGCCCGACTCGACCGGTAGGAGCGAGAGGGGATCGGGCACCGAGAGCACGACCTCGTCGAAGACGTCGAGGTAGCCGCGCTCGTTCGGGTAGAGCATCAGGAGGTCCGACGCGAAGAGCGTCGCGGTCACGAGCTCGCCGCGCTGGAACGCCTCCGTGGCCTTCTCCTTCAGCTCGGTGGCGATCTTGCGCCGCTCGGCCATCCCGCGCGGGAGGGTCTTCGGGTCCAGTGTCTCTTGCGCCATCCTGGTCGTCTCGCGCGTAAGGCTCCGCCGGGGAGGGCCCCGGCGTCAATCGATTCGAACCGTATCGTCGAGGGAGCTCCGCCCCCGGGCTCGCGCAAGCGCCAGCTCGTCCGGGGCTCGGCCCTCGCGCCACGCGCCACTCCGCCACGTGAACGGGTACGATGGCAGCTCGCGACCCTCGCCGCCCGCCAGCGGCTCAATCAATCCGCCAAGACGGTGTAGAAGCTGTTCTCGCCGCGCCGCACCCGAAGGAGCGCGCTGCCGTCGCCGAGCGCGCCGGTGACCGCGGCGGGCGAGCTCACGTCGGCGCCGTCGGCCTGCAGGATCACGTCGCCGCGGCGCAGCCCGGCGCGGTCGGCGTCGCTGCCGGGCGAGACGTCGGTGACGAGCGCGCCGCTCCCGCCGATCT
>JAEZBP010000807.1 GCA_023427125.1 Pseudomonadota bacterium
GCTCAGGGCGCCTTTCCTGTTGGTGGGCCTCTAAGAGAATTGGTCGTTCCGGTGGGTTCAATGATGCTTTCCGCGCTTCTTGTCGCTGCTCGCGCGGTGTACCATCAGCGCGTGACGCGCCACGACCTCCTACGCTCCGTTCTGCTCCTCGCCCTTGGCGGCGCCGCGCTCGGCTGCCAGCCCGCCGAGCCCGGCAGCTTCTCCTACTACGAGGCTCGCATCGAGCCCGTGCTCGACCGAGGCTGCGTGCGGAGCCCGTCCGGCGCCGGCTGCCACGTCGCCGACGAGGACGGCACCGCGGTCGGGAACCTCGACCTCTCGAGCTACGACGCCCTCATGCGGCGCGACGACGCGCTCGCCGCGTACGGCCCGTATCCGGTGGGCCTCCTGCTCCTGAAGGCGGGGCAGTCCATCGGGGTGAACGTCGAGACCTTCGAGCCCGACCCGGAGCGCCGCTTCGTCTCGGTCACCACGGACATCCGCCACAACAACGGCCAGACCGTCGACGTCGGCTCGAGCGGCTACGCCCAGCTCAAGCAGTGGATCGAGTCCGGCCACCGCCGCAACGGGGTGCAGGACGACACGCTCAGCGTGAGCCTGGGCGCCTGCCGCAGCGGCGTCCCCGCAGGCGTGCCGGGGTGGGATCCCGGCTTCGCCGATCGCTACCCGGCGTCGTTCAGCCGCTTCGTGAGCGAGGTCCAGCCCGTGCTCGTCCGCACGTGCGCCGGAAGCCAGTGCCACGGCGCGCCGATCGCGGACCTCTACCTGTCGTGCGGCGAGAGCGCGGAGGAGCAGCGCTGGAACTTCTGGGTGTCGGTCCAGCACGTCACGACCCCCGCCTCGACCTCGGAGCTGCTCCGCCGCCCGCTCAGCACCTACCGTGGCGGTGTCTTCCACGAGGGCGGCAACGTCTTCGCGTCGGTCGACGATCCAGACTACGAGGTCATCCGCGCGTGGGCCGACGAGCTGGTCGAGGATCACCCGGACGCCGTGGCTCCGCCGACCGACATCAGCGAGGGCCTGCGCTTCTTCGCCAACCGCGTGCAGCCCGTCCTGGTCCGGAAGGGCTGCATGTTCATGAACTGCCATAGCCCTGCGATGTTTCATGATCTGCGTCTGAGAGGCGGCGCACAGGGGCACTTTTCACGCGTGGCGACGCTGCGCAACTACGAGTTCAGTCGGCTGATGCTCGCGCTCGACTCGCCGGACCCGAACGAGAGCCGGATCATCGCGAAGAACCTCTATCCCGCCGAGCAGCTGGCGGGCTCGCCGGGTCACTTCCATCGAGGCGGCTCGCTCTTCGAGGACTTTGGCAGCACGGGCACCACGCCGAACGGCGCCACGCCCGACGACTGCGCGGGAGTCGACGCGGACGCCGGCGATCTGAACGAGATCCCCGCGTACTGCGTGATGGCGCGCTGGCATGCGATCGAGCGCGAGGAGGCGATCGCGACGGGCGAGATCTTCCCGGAGACCGAGGTCGTGCGCTCGGTGGTCTGGGTCTCGCGGCCGCTCGGCGTCGGCGAGCCGCGCGACTTCGACACGTACCGGCCGGGGGCGGACCTGATGATGGCGCCGGCGACCTATGACGCGACGACCGAGGATCTCACGCTCGGCGCGGAGGCGAGCGTGCTCGGCGGCTGCGGGCTCGACGCAGCGAGCGCCGACGTGCGCGGACCTGCGGTGAGCTGGGACGGCGCGCGGATCGCTTTCGCGGCGCGCTCGAGCGCGAGCGAGCCGTTCCGGCTCTACTGGATGGCCAGCGGCGACGGGACCGCGTGCGAGCGCATCCCGGGGATCGCCCCCGCGAGCGACGAGGCGGACGGGATCCTCACCCACGACATCGACCCCACCTTCGCGGCGGACGGCCGCATCGTCTTCGCCTCGAGCCGCGGCTACGTGGACGCGACGGCGGTGGGCCGGGCCGGGCCGACCCGTACGCCGGCGGCGCTCCAGCCGAACGCCAACCTCTACATCTTCGACCCGGCGGGCGGCGAGCCGCCGCGGCAGCTCACCTACCTCCTGAACCAGGAGATTCAGCCCTCGCTGATGACCGACGGCAGGCTGATCTTCACGACCGAGAAGCGCGAGCCCGACTTCCACATGCTGGCCGGACGCCGGCAGAACCTCGACGGCGGCGACTACCACCCGCTCTTCGCCCAGCGCGAGAGCGTCGGGTACCGGAGCGCGACGGAGATCATCGAGAGCCTGGATCGCAACTTCGTCCTCGTGGCTGCGCCCATCGACGCCGCCGACGGAGCGGGCACCATCGTGATCGTGAACCGCTCGATCGGCCCCGATCAGGACGACCGCGCGCCTGGTGATCGGAACTACATCGCGTCGCAGCGCTTCCCTCTGCGGGGCGCGTTCGGGGGCGGGACGGGCGCGTATCGCTCGCCGTCGCCGCTGCCGAGCGGGCGCCTCCTCGTGGCGTGCGATCGAGGAGCGACCGACCTCACGAGCGGAGGCTACGACTTCGACCTCTGCGAGCTCGACCCGGACTCGGGGAGGCTGCGCGAGCTCGGCGGCGCCGCGGGGCGCGCCGACATCGAGGCGGTGGCGGTCTTCGCGCGGGCGCACCGTGAGATCTTCACGTCGCGTCCCGACGAGGTGAACGGCAACACGTCGGTCGATCCGAGCGCCACCGACGCGCAGATCGAGGTGCTCGACTTCCCGATGCTCGCGACGCTGCTCTTCGCGAACACCCGCGAGGGCCGCCCGATCGATCCCGAGATCGGCGGCTTCGACGTCTTCTTCGAGGCGCCGCCCCCGGCTGGCGCGACCAGCTTCGCGGCGCTCGGCGGTGAGGTGGTGAGCGACGCGTTCGGTCAGGTGTACGTCAGCCGTCAGCTGCTCGGTCACGTGCCGCTCAGCGCCGATGGATCGGCGAGCTTCCGCGTCAACGGAGGTCAGCCCTTCGTGCTGCGGGTCACCGACCGGAGCGGCGCTCCGATGAGCTTTGCGGACGGCGCGCCCTTCAGCGGCGAGCAGGTCCAGCGCGAGCAGATGCAGTTCTACCCGGGCGAGCGCGCGCGGCAGTCGTTCCGCCGCACGCTCTTCAACCCGATGTGCGGTGGCTGCCACGGATCGATCAGCAACCGTGAGCTCGACGCCGCGGCCGATATCGACGTGCTCACCCACGCCTCCGAGGTCCAGGCGATCGGCGCGGTGGTCGATCTGCGGCGCTGAGTTGGCTGTGCGGTTTGTTGGGCGCGCGCATTCGCGCGTGCGGGCCGAGCCAAGCGGCCCTCCCGTCCAGTCGGCGCTTCCATTCCCGGTGTCCGGTGAGCGGCGTACGCTCCGCTCGGCGTTTCCCGAGCGCCGTGATCTTGCCGACAGCCTTGGTTTGAGCTGGCGGGCGTGCGTTCGCGGGCGCCACCGAGCGCCGTGGGTCACACCGCCTGGCCCGCCCGTCGGAGGGTGAGGCGGTCGGCGCGCACCACCCCGCGCGGCTCGAGGATCTCCAGGACGCCCAGCACCTCGGCGCGCACCGGCGCGCCGGCGGCGATCGCCTCGTCGAGCTCCTCGAGCGTCGTGAGATCGCCGTCCACGACGCTCATCGCGTGCACGAGCACGTCGGTCTCGAACGGCAGCACGATCATCCTGAGCGCCGGCTCGACGTCCGCCACACGGGCGGAGAGCGCGATGGTCCGAGGCGCGACCGGCTCGCCATCGCCATCGCTCGCCTCGATGGCGAGCTCGACCCCGATGAGGGAAGTGGGGGCGCTCGGAGAGAGCACGGCGTGGCCCTCGACCACGACGCGCTCACCCGCCAGCAACCGATCCTCCACCTCGCCGAGGCTCACCACACCGCTCTCGAGGCGGGTGCCGTCGACGATCCTCAAGACCGTGCCGTCCTCGAGGATCAGCGCTCGCCCGTTGGCGTCGATCTGCACCACTCGATCCTCCACGTCGAAGTAGAGGAGCTCCGTCGGGTCCTCCGCTTCCACATCCGTCACCTCGGCGCGCGCGATGACGGGCGCGCCGAGGATGTCGAGCACGCCGGTGCAGTCGCTCGGGGGTGCCTCGAGGAGCGCGCAGAGCCCGAGGTTCTCGGGCCCGACGTTCAGCTCGATCGCGGCGCGCGCGTCGCCCGCGTCGTCATCGGTCAGGATGATCGCGTCGGCGAAGAAGCTCGGGTCATCGGGCGCCTGCGGGACGCGCGCAGGCCTGCGCCGGGCCTCGACACGAACGCGAGCCCCTTCCGCGAGGCGCGCCTCCACGTGCTCGACGAAGGCGGTGCAGCCGGGCGCGCCCTCGAGCCCGCCGAAGAGCGTGACGGCGCTGTCGAAGCGCACCTCGACGCCCGGGACGTCGAGCGCGAACGTGCCGCGGCAGGCGCCCCGATCCTCGAGCGTGGCGAAGCCGAGGACCTCGGCCTCGATGTGCTCGGCGTCGAGGAGCTCGTGGTCGTGCTCGATCTCGAGGAGGTTCGCGATCGAGGAGCCTCCCTGAGGGGAGACCTCCAGATCGACACGCCGTGCGCCACGCTCGAGGAGCGCTTGGGCCTCGGGGAGGGTGATGTCCGAGTCCCACCCGCGGCGCGGCTCGTCATCGCAGGCGCCGCTGGCGAGCGCGATCGCGATCAGCGCTCCGGTGATCAGGCTGGGCCTCATCTCGCACCTCCGGTTCTGCGCCTCCCCAACCAGACGGTGAGCGCCGACGGACGCCCAGCAACGCCTCCCCAGGGCGGGACGTCGCCGTGTTGGGCGTCAGCGGCGTCGTGCGAGCAGAGACAGCCCGAGCACAAGGAGCAACAGGTCGAACAATCCCCCTCGGTGGCCTCGAGCGGCGCTGCAG
>JAEZBP010000817.1 GCA_023427125.1 Pseudomonadota bacterium
CCCTCCTTCCATGCGTCGCGTTTTGCTGCACGTACCCCTCCCTGACCCGTCTCGAACTGCCAGCGGTCGATCGGGCGAAGCGTTGCGCGTCGCCCCCCCGGTGAGCCCCAAGGCTAAACAAGGTTCACCGCCGCAGTCAATGCCCAATGCCCCCTCGCGGTCGTTCCCTCACCGCCCGAGCAGCGATAGGCTCGACCTCCAAGCGTGCGCTCCCCAGAAAATACCGCCATTTCTGCGCGAAACCCCTTCACGCGGGCCCTCCTCGCCGTGCTCGCCCTCGGGCTCGGGGGGTGTCAGCCCCAGGCGCGCACGGCGGACGCCGACTGGGCGGCGGCGCGCGCGCTGTGGAACATCGAGCGCGATCCCTCGGCGTGGCATGCCTGGCGATCGGTGGACCCCACCACCAGCGAGGGCCGCGAGGCTCGCCGGCTGCTCCGGCAGGCCGAGCCGATCTACCGCCGCGGCATCGAGCAGGTGCGCTCCGACGATCCCGAGGCGCGGGCGACCTTCGAGCGGGCGGTCCGCATCGCGCCGATGGACCCCGCCCTCTACCTGCCGCTGGCGCGCGCGTTCCGAGCCCAAGGCGAGGCGCAGCCGGACAACCCCCACCTCTATATCCGCGCCGCCGAGTACTACGGGAAGTTCCTTGTGCTCGCGCCGGACCACCCGGCCGCGCCCGCGGCGCGCCGCGAGCTCTCCGCCATCGATCCCGACGGCACCCGCCTCTTCGCGCCGGGCGTGGGCCGCGAGGTCGAGCCTCCCGTCGCGCCGGCGCAGACCTGGCCGCTCTGGGTCGCGCTCGCGGCGCTCGTCTTGGCGGTGGTCGCGGTGGGCCTGCTCTTCGTGCGCGGCCGCCCGCTGCGATCGACGCTGACCGATCTCGCGCAGCGCCGCCCCGAGCTGCACCCTGCGATCGCCTACCTGGTCGGGAGCCTGCGCCACGAGCTCTTGAAGCACCGCATCGGCGCGGTGGGAGAGGCGGTCGAGGCGCTCGATCGAGGTCGCGCCAGCGTGGCCGAGCTCGACTTCCTGTCGGGGCGCCTCTTCGAGGGCGAGCCGCTCGAGTCGGCGTGGGAGGGGCACCTCGGCGCGTTCGAGCGGGCGCGCGGGCCCGAGCTCGACGTGCGCCGTCGCGATCCGCGCTTCCGCGCGGCGGGCGCGGCGATCCGCGCGATCGCGGGCCTCGAGGCGAGGGTCCGCAAGGGCGAGGCGCGCGCGGCGCAGAGGCTCGCTCGCGCCCACAAGACGCTGCGCGAGCTCGACCAGCACCTCTCGCGCATGACCCAGCGCCTGGTCCGCACGTCGGTCGACGGCGCGCTCTTTCGCGAGATCGTCGACGAGGTGCGGAGCGAGTACGCGGCGGGGCGGGTGCGGCTCGACGAGGTCGTCATCCGCGCGCCCGAGCCGGCGCCGATGGTCGAGGTCTTCCGCGTGGATCTGGTGCTCGTGCTGAAGAACGTGGTGCGCAACGCGATCCTCGCGGTCGGCCAGCACGCGCCGCCGCGCCGGATCGGGCTCGACGTGTCCACGGCGGTCGAGCCGACCGGCGAGGAGACGGTGCACATCCACGTGCGCGACACGAGCGACGAGGCGCTGCGCACCGAGGACATCTACGCGCGCCGCATGGATCGCGGCCTCGGGCTCGTGACCGCCGCCCTCGCGCGCTACGACGCAACGATCGCGGTGGCGGAGGGCGGCGACGGCTGGGCCAAGAGCGTGGAGGTCCGCTTCTTCCGCGCGTTCGCCGACGACGAGCTCGAGTAGCGAGATCGGCAGGCCAGCTCACCCCGGCCCGAGCTTCATCACGCGGGCACCGCTGACGTAGACGAGGTAGAGTTCACCCGCGAGATCCTCGCCGAAGCTCACCAGGCCCGGCGCGAGCCCCTCCAGATCCGAGAGCGTCTGGGCGTCGCGCGCCTCGCCCTCGCAGACGCGGAGCGCGCCCACCTGCGGGCTGCAGTAGTCGCCGAACAAGTAGGTCCCTCGCAGAGCCGGGATCGCGCCGCCGCGGTAGACGTAGCCGCCCGTGATCGAGCACGCCCCCGACAGGAACGCGTCGCCGCCGCGCGTGACGACGAACACCGGCTCGGCGTGATCGGTCACGAGCTCCACCGTCGCCTCGTCGAAGACCTCGAGGCCCTCGTACGCGCGCCACCCGAAGTTCGCGCCCCCCGGCGCGCTGCGGGCGCGGAAGTCGATCTCCTCGTGCGCGTTCTGGCCGACGTCGCCGAGGTAGAGATCGCCGGTCAGCCGATCGAACGAGAAGCGCCACGGGTTGCGCAGGCCGTACGCCCAGATCTGCGGGAGCCCCTCGGCGCCCGAGAACGGGTTGCCGGCCGCCGCGTAGCCCGACCCCGCGGCGTCGACGTCGAGCCGGAGCAGCTTGCCGAGCAACGTCTGCGTGTCGAGGCCGTTGCCGATCGTGCCGTGCCGGTCTCCGCCGCCGCCTCCGTCGCCGAGGGCCGCGTAGAGGAAGCCGTCCGGCCCGAACGCGAGCGCCCCGCCGTTGTGGTTGGCCTCCGGATCCTCGACCTCGACCAGCCGCGCGACCTCCGCCGGATCGGCGACGTTCGGATCACTCGCGCTGCGCCGGTACTCCGCGACCACGTTCTGCATTCGATCGCCGGGCGAGTACGCGATGAAGAAGCGGCCGTTGGCCTCGTAGCCCGGGTGGAACGCGAGGCCGAGCAAGCCCTGCTCGCCGCCGAAGCGGATCCGATCGCTCACGTCGAGGAAGGTGGTGACCGCGCGATCGATCACGAGCTGGATGCGCCCGCTCTGCTCGACCACCCAGAGCGCGTCGGGCCGGCCGGGCGCCTGCGTCACGTACACCGGCGACGAGAGCGGCTCGTCGGTGATCGAGGTCGCGGTCAGCGCCGGCAGCGCGCCGCTCGGGCAAGGAGGAGGCCCGGCGTCCACGCCGCCGTCGCCGCTCCCCTCGCTGTCACATCCGCCCGCGAGCGAGAGCGCGACCACCAGGATCCCGAGGAGTCGAGTCGACATGCGCGTCCGATAGTACCCGCGCCCGACGTTCGCTCCGAGCTCGAGGCTCGAAACTCGCTAAATGACCGAGCACGATTCGGAGACATGAAGCGCAAGTCCCCGTTCGCCCTGAGC
>JAEZBP010000819.1 GCA_023427125.1 Pseudomonadota bacterium
ACCGACGACAGACCGAGCCAGAGCAGCGCCCTCCCCTCGCCCTCGGCCAAGCGATCGCGCCCGCGATACAAGACCAGCGCGCAGCCCGCCGCCGCGAGCGCGCCGTAGATCGCGCCCGGCACCTGCGCGGGCTCGAGCATGGACGTGATGAGCGAGGGCAGCGCCCCGTAGAGCTCGGCCACGAGCAGCGCCCCGCGGCTGACGATCGCGCCGGCGAACGCGCCGGGATCGTCGAAGGGCGAGATGTACGCGCCGCTCTCCTTCGTGCCGTACCCGGACAGCACGTAGAACGCGAGGTGCGCGAGGCCGAGCGCGAGCACCGGCAGCGCGGCCACGACCCGCTCCCGGCGCGGCCCCTCGGAGACGATCAGCTCGTAGAGGAGAATGAAGACCACCGCGCCAAGGGCGGTCTCGCTCGCCAGCATCCCGAGGACGAGCGCGGGCACGGCCAGCAGCGCGACCCTCGGGCGCCCCTGTGATCGACCCGCCTGTGTTCGACCCGCGACGTGCGCCCACACCGCGAGCGCGCCGAGCGCCGCGCCCACCAAGGTGTGCCGCGCGGCGAGCCACGCCGTCGTGTCCGCGTGCGCGCCGGCGAGCACGTAGACCAGCGTGGCGAGCGTCGCCGCGCGCGGCGAGAGCACCCGCCGGAAGATCGCCGCCGCGGCGCAGGCGATGAGCACGAACCAGAGCAGCGAGTGCACGTGGGCGGGCAGCGCCGCGCGCCCGAAGAGCGCGACGTCGAGCGCGAGCAGCATGCTCGAGAGCGGCCGAAAGAAGCGGAGCGAGAGCGCGGGGTCGGTGAACCACGGGAAGTACCCCGCCTCGATCATCGCGCGCGTCCCGCCCGGATCGCTCCCCGTGAAGTCGTAGAGCTCGTGCGGCCCCCGCGCGTATCCCGGCACCGCCCCTTCGAGCGCGAGCCGCTGCATCAGATCGTCGTGCACGAACCCGACGCCGAGCGCAGGCAACGTCGCGAGCACGCCGAGCGCCAAGGCGACTCGCAGCGCGTTGCGCGAGCCGAGCCACTCCGCCAGGCGGGCCATCGCTGCGGACCATCCATCGCCCCCGCGAGCCGGTCAAGCCGTGGAACGATCGATCGCCCGTAACGAGGTCACCTCGCACGTTCGGGTGATCGCCGCCCCGGATCGAGGCCACGCCGGAAGACATCGATGGCTCGCTCCGCGTGGTCGGCCGAGGACAAGCTCGGAGGCCCAAACGCGGCGAGCTTCTCGGGGCTCACTTTCCGAACGAACTCCTCGACGTGGACCGCATGCTCATCGGCCATGATTCGCCCGAGGTCGTGCCCTAGTAAGAACGGTGATACCGCCTCGAGCTCAAGACCGAGGTCGACGACGTACTCCTCCTCGAAATGCCGTACATCGTCGTCGCTGACGTAGAGGACGAGAAGATGTGCATGTCCGCGAGGTCTTTCTCGCGTATGTGCGGTCGATCGAGCCATGCCCGCATCTTCAGCAGCGCGATGACGGGCGCCGGAGGGACGAGCACGGCCGTGCTGCCTGCGAGCTCCCGCGTGGCATGGGCAAAGGCGAGGCCGAAGCCCGCCAGGCTCATGCGCGCGCCGCTCGGCCACTCCACGTACCCTTGGGCGACGAGCGCCGCCCCAGCGGGAACGAGGTCCACCTGCTGGCCATCCGGCGAGAAAAAACAGTGCTCCTTCTTGGGATGAGATCGCCAGCCTGGCAGGGACTTCATGGGGCCCGGAAAGTCCTCGAGAGGAACGGCGACCACGAGGTCGAGGTCGTCCGTCTTGCGGTGGCTCATCGGGATGTGACGCGCGAGTGCCAGAGCTCCGATCACGACAATGCCGGCTTCCGGCCACGCGCGAGCGATGGCAGCCAGCGCTTTCGCTTGCAGCTCGGTCAGAGGGACCATGGCAGCCACCGCTCGCGAATGAGCTCGGCGGCCTCCGCCGCGCGGGGATCGGGATCGGTGGCGAGCTCTGCGTAGATCAAGAGAGGATGGACCGTGTCAGGAGTCTCTCCCGTCTGGGATGCGCGACCGATGTGCCGCATCCAGACCAGCTCCCCCTCGGTGGCCGGCAACGCTTTCAGACGCTTGCGCGTCTCGTCGGACGGGGGCCCGAGGTGCGCGACCGTGATGTTCCCACGATAGTGCGGCGATAGGCGGTATCCGCCCGCCGCTCCGCCCAGCCAGACCTGCTCGAGTCTCTCCTCGAGCCAGCGTTCGACCTCGCGCGGCTCACGAACCGGAAGTCGGAAGCGCCCGACCATCAGCTTGGGACGGAGCGTGGACCGATAGCCGGCCAGCCAGCGCTCCAAGAGCTTCGCGTCGGGGCCATGCACCCAAGCGTACGCGCGCCCGCGCACGACCAGGATGCGCTCCTCCGCGAGGCGCAGGAGGATGTCGCCCACCGGCTGCTTGCTGGTCCCGGCGACAGCCGCGATCTCCCGCTGAGGGGCGCTCACCAGCTCGGGAGCGGTGAGGAGCGCGAAGAGCACGTGATAGCCGGGCGCACGCATCTCCTTGCTCCGGGACGGGCGCTTCGCCGGCGTCTTCCCCTGGATGCGCGCCACGTAGCGATCGCCGATGCGCAGGTAGCAGTTGCCTTCGCGGTCGATGAAGTTGAGCCCGAGCTGCTCGAGCGAATCGCCGAGGGGCGCGCCGATGTAGGGCGCGGCCAGGAGCCCATCCTCGCGGCCCGCGCGCCAGCTCCGGAGGGCGGTGCTCGGCTGCAGGTGTGACGACTTCGCGTCGACGTACAGCCTCGTCGTCGAGCCGTCGGCCAGGCGAAGGTCCGCGACCGCGTCGGCCTCGGCTTCATGCCCGCGCGGCATCGGACGGAACCTCACCGATCGCACGAAGGGCAGCTTTTGTAGCCCGTCCCTGTACGGATCGAGCTTCTCGGGGCCGGAGCGTGGCATATTCGGGTGCCTGGCATTTAGTAAATACCAAGCTGTGCTAAATGCCAACCTTCAGCCGGCTGAGAGGTGTGCTCGGGGCTCGTGTCCCCACCGTACCCTCGACAGGTGCGCTCCTCGGCCGCGACCGCCCTCGTGTGCGCGCGCCGCGAATGTGCCTTGACCGAACTTATCTATCGATACATTAGTTCGACGTCCCGATGGCCCGCCCCCGCAACGCCGACGCCGAGCTGACCAAGCAGCGCATCCTCGACGCCGCGATCGACCGCTTCGGTCGGCAGGGGTTGAAGGAGACGAGCCTCCGCGCGATCGCGGCCGACGTGGGGGTGACCTTCGCCACCGTGCACCACTACTTCGGCAGCAAGTCGACGCTCTACACGCGCTGCCTCGAGGCGGCCTACGACGATCTCGCCGAGCTGCGCCCGGCCCTGCTCGAGACGCTCATGGCGACCGGCGGCGGCGTCGAGGACAAGGTGCGCGCCGTCGCGAAGCGCGCCTTCCACTACGCGCGCCAGCACGCGGTCACCAGCCGCTTCCTGCTCCGCGCCACGCTCTACGAGGACGCGGCCGGCGAGCGCATGGAGCGCTCGCAGCGACAGTACCTCGACGGAACGAGCGAGCTGCTCGCGCCCTTGCTCGGCCGCGACGCGCGCGCGCTGCGCGTCCCGCTGCAGGGCCTGATGTTCCTCCTCACCCGCATGGCCGTGATGAGCGAGCGCGAGCTCGCGAACATCGCGGGCCCTTCGGGAACGGACGCCACCGAGGCGCTCGCCGACTACGTGGCCCGAGTGGCCGTGAGCACGCTGCTGGAGACCCCGACATGAGCTCCGAAGTGAGCTCCGAGATGAACGCCGACTCGCTCGATGCGCGCCCCGCGGCGGCGCCGCGCCGCCTCCCCCTGCGCCTCCTGCTCCTCGCCGCGCTGCTGATCGCGGGGTGGATCCTCGCGGATCGCACCGGCCTGCGCGACTCGCTGAGCGAGCAAGGCATCCGCCAGATGATGGACGAGGCCGGCGCCTTCGGGATGGTCTCCTACCTCGCGGCGTTCGCGGTCGGTCAGCTCGCGCAGGTCCCCGGCGCGGCCTTCGTGCTCGCCGCGCGCGTCGCCTACGGGCCCTTCGTCGGCTTCCTGCTCGCCTACCTCGGCGCCCTCGGCGCGGTGTCGGTCTCGTTCTTCGTCGTTCGCGGCGTCGGCGGCGAGGCGCTCGCCGCCATCAAGTGGAGGTGGGTCGAGCGGGCGCTCGCGAGGCTCGATCGCCGCCCCGTCCTGACCATCGTCCTCTTGCGCACCGTCTTCGCGGTCTCGCCGCCGCTGAACTACGCGCTCGCGATGAGCTCCACCCGCTTCCGCCACTACTTCCTCGGCTCCGCCATCGGCCTCGTCGGACCGATCGCGGTCTACGTAGTGCTCTCCGACCTCCTCCTCTCGGCCGTCCGATGAGGCCCGTCCGATGAAGGCCGTCTGATGAAGGCCATCCGCATGCACGCCTACGG
>JAEZBP010000827.1 GCA_023427125.1 Pseudomonadota bacterium
GCGCGAGGCGGCGGCGCGGCGCGAGGCGGCGACGAAGCGCGGGGCGGCGCCGAGGTGCGCGGCGGGAGCGTCGAGGGACGCGCCCCGATCGGCGGGATCGTCGACTGCTTGAACGTCAGGCCGTCGCGCGGCAGCGCCACGCTCGGATCGGTGCGCTCGTCCTCGCCGGTGTCGTCCATTTCGCTCATGACCCCTGGGCGCGGAGCATATCAAAAGATCTCGCGCGCTCGGGCCCATCGGACGAGCCACTCGAGCGAGGCCGTGCGGGGCGCGCCCGAGGCCAGGAGGGCGTCGTACTCGGCCGGCGTGAACGCTCGGATCGCGGCGACCTCCTCGGCCTGCGCGAGGTAGGGGCCGTCGCTCGCGCCGCGGTAGAGCACGAAGTGCTCGTAGTGCACCCCCTCGAGCGGCGCGAACGCGCCGAGGCGGGTCAGCGCGGCGCGAACGCCGAGCTCCTCCTCGAGCTCGCGATGCGCCACCGCGTCGTAGATCGCGTCGAGCGCGTCGTCGGGCCGGCTCGGATCGGGGTAGTCGGGCTCCTCCACGTGGCCCGACGCCGAGAGATCCCAGCACCCGGGGTAGGTCTGCTTGGTCTCTGCGCGGCGCTGCAGCACGAGGCGGCCTCGCGAGTCGAAGAGCATCACCTGCACGCTGCGGTGCGCGAGCCGCGCCGCGTGGATCTCGGCGCGCGAGGTCCAGCGCACGAACCGATTCTCCTGGTCGACCACCGCGACCCGCGCCGTCACACCGTCGCTCCGCTGCGCTTCCTGAACATGCGCGGCACGCTATCATCCCGGCCCGCGGGGAGCGCACGATGAGTGAGCGGAAGACGAGCGAACGCACGATGAGCGAGCGCGAGATGAACGAGCGTGAGATGAACGAGCGAGCGAAGCGACGCCGATCGACGCTGGGCCGAACCCTGGGTGGCAGCTGGCGCCGGCTGGTGTCGGGCGTGACCAACGCGCGCGAGATGGTGCGGCTCGGCCGCCTCACGACGCCGCACCGAACGCCCTACGACGTCGTCCACCAGGACCGCGTGTACAGCCTGCGGCGCTACTCCGGGCTCGAGCGCGCGAGAGGGGAGGGCGTGCAGGCGCCGCTCTTGTTCGTGCCGCCCCTCATGGTCACGAGCGAGATCTACGACATGGCGCCCGAGGTGAGCGCCGTGAGCTATCTGCTCGGGCAGGGCGTCGACGTCTGGATGGTGGACTTCGGCGCGCCCGAGCGGATCGAGGGCGGGATGACCCGGACGCTCGACGATCACGTGCTCGCCGTCTCCGACGCCATCGAGCGCGTGGCCGCCGCGAGCGGGCGCGACGTGCACCTCGCCGGCTACTCGCAAGGGGGCATGTTCTGCTATCAGGCCGCGGCCTATCGCGGGGGCCGAGACCTCGCGTCGCTCCTCACCTTCGGGAGCCCCGTCGACATTCGCCGCAACCTGCCGGTCCCGCTCAGCGAGGAGCTCGCGGAGAAGCTGATCGGCGGCCTCCGCCGCACGATCGAGCGGCCGCTGCGCGAGCTCGAGGGGCTGCCCGGCTTCCTCACGAGCTTCGGCTTCAAGATGGTCAGCCCGAGGAAGGAGCTCGAGCAGATCGTCGACTTCGTCGGCAAGCTCCACGACCGGAGCGCGCTCGAGCGGCGCGAGAGCCGGCGGCGCTTCCTCGGCGGCGAGGGCTTCGTCGCGTGGCCGGGGCCGGCGCTGCGCACCTTCATCGACGAGTTCATCGTCAAGAACCGGATGGCGGCGGGCGGCTTCGTCATCGACGGCCGCAGCGTCACCCTCGCCGATCTGAAGATGCCGATCCTCTACGTCGTCGGGCTCACCGACGACATCGCGCGGCCGGCGTCGGTGCGCGCGATCCGCCGCGCGACGCAGAGCACCGAGGTGCACGAGCTCGCGGTGCCGGCGGGGCACCTCGGCCTCGTGGTCGGCTCGCGCGCGCTCTCGCTCACGTGGCCGACGGTGGTCGAGTGGATACGCTGGCGCGAGGCGCAGGGCGAGCTGCCCGCGCGGCTGAGGGCTCGTCCCGACAGAGCCCCGAAGGGCAGGACGGTCGAGGACGTCGACGACACGGCGTTCGACGAGCTCGAGCTCGACGTCGAGGACTTCTACCAGTTCGCGACGTCGTTCTTCGATCGGCGGGCGCTCGAGGACGCGTGGAAGCGCCTCGGCCGGGTCGGCGAGGACATGACCGAGGCGCTCGACGCGCTGCGCTGGCAGCTCCCGCGGCTGAGCCGGCTGCGCAAGATCCGGAGCGACACGCGCATCAGCGCCGGCCTCGCGCTCGCCGAGCGCGCGAGCGAGATGCCGGACGCGACCTTCTTCCTCTGGAAGGGCCGCGCGTTCAGCTACGGCGACGCGGACAAGCGCGTCGACGCGATCGTGCGCGGGCTCTTCGCGTGCGGCGTCGCGCCGGGCGATCGCGTCGGCGTCCTGATGCGGGGCCGGCCGACGTACCTCTCGATCGTGACCGCGCTCAACCGCATGGGCGCGGTGGCGGTGCTGCTGAGCCCCGACATGAAGCGGGTCGGCTTCCAGCGCGCGCTCGAGCTCGGCGAGGTCTCGCACCTGGTGGCCGATCCCAGCAACGCGGCGCGCGCGCGGGAGGCGTTCGCGGGGTCCGTGCTGGTCCTGGGCGGCCCCTACGGCGAGGGCCGGGTGATCCCCGAGGGCGCAGTGGACATGGAGGCGATCGATCCGAGCGAGGTCCGCGTGCCGGCCTCCTACGAGCCGAACGCGGCGCGGGCCAGCGAGCTCGCGAT
Organism: Pseudomonadota bacterium; assembly: GCA_023427125.1. Classification (GTDB taxonomy): domain Bacteria; phylum Myxococcota_A; class Polyangia; order Polyangiales; family Sandaracinaceae; genus JAEZBP01. The sequence goes on from JAEZBP010000827.1 coordinate 2,764, forward strand.
GGTGCTCTTCACGGCGGGGCGCGAAGAGGAGCCGCGGGCGGCGAAGATCACCAACCGCCGCTGGGCCTTCAGCGCGCTCGGCGCGGCGGCGGGCTGCACGCTCAACCCGAACGACACGGTCTACTGCGCGCTGCCGCTCCACCACGCGGCGGGGATCCTCGTGGCGGTGGGCGGCGCGCTGATCGGCGGCTCGCGGCTCGCGCTCGCGGCCGAGTTCCATCCCTCGCACTTCTGGAGCGAGGCGCGGCGCTATGGGGCGACCGTCGTCTTCTACGCGGGTGAGATGTGCCGCGCGCTCGTCGACGCGCCGCCCGATCCGGCCGACGGGAACAACCCGGTGCGCCTCTTCGCCGGAAGCGGGATGCGCGCCGACGTGTGGGAGAAGCTGCGCACGCGCTTCGCAGTCGGCGTGCTCGAGTTCTACGCGTCGACCGAGGGCAACGCGGTGCTCGCGAACGCGTCGGGCGAGAAGATCGGCGCGCTCGGGCAACCGCTCCCGGGGGCGACCGACATGTCGATCGTCCGCTACGATCTCGAGGCGGGCGAGCTCCTGCGCGACGATTCGGGCATGCTGCAGCGGGCGGGCGTGAACGAGCCGGGCTTGCTGATCGCGCGGGTCGACCGCGGCCACCCGATGGCAGGCTTCGACGGCTACGTGGATCGTGCGGCGACCGAGGCGCGGATCCTGACGGACGCCTTCGAGCCGGGCGATCGCTGGTTCGTGACCGGCGATCTGCTGCGGCAGGACGAGGGCGGCGACTACTGGTTCGTCGATCGGCTGGCTGACGTGGTGCGCACCCGGGGCGGGCCGGTGTTCACGCGCCACGTGGAGGACACGCTCTACCGGCGCGGCGACGTCGGGCAGGTGGCGGTGTACGGGCTCTCGCAGGACGGCGGCGAGGTGGTCGCGGCGACGATCGTGCCGCGCGAAGGCACGCTCGACTCGGGCCAGCTCGATTGGGGCCGGCTCGCCGAGCTGGTGAGTGAGAAGCTCGAGCCCCACGAGCGACCCCGTGTCATCCGGGTGGCGAGCGCGATCCCGATGACCGACGGCTACCGCCCGCAGAAGCGCGAGCTGGTGCTCCACGCGCTCGAGGGCGAGGTGCACCGGCTCGGTGACGACGGCCGCTACCATCGCGTCGAGGCCGGGAACGGCGCACGACACGAGACCGGCCCCATCTAGGGGGCCTTCCAGGAGCGGGGGCGGCGGGTGTACGCTCTCTGCACCCGGAGGCTCCCGATGCTTATTCGTCACCGTCTTGCCCTCGCGCTGACCACCCTGCTGCTCGTCCTCGCTGCGACGCAGCCGGCGCACGCCGTCCCCCTGATCAACGGCTTCGGAGGGCCAGCGGGGTATGGGACGAACTCGCTCCCGGCGAACGACGACGGGTACTCCTCCGCGATCAGCCTCACCGCCGCCTTCCCCGGCGGCCTCCGGTTCTTCGGTGGCCCCTACAACGAGGTGTGGGTCAACAACAACGGCAACGTCTCGTTCTCGGGCGGCATCTTCAACTTCACGCCGACCGCGTTCCCGGTCGCGTCGCGCCCGATGATCGCGCCGTACTGGGGAGACGTGGACACTCGCGGCGCCCGCAGCGCCACGAGCAACATGGTCTACTGGCACCTCCAGCCAGGCCTGATGGTCGCGACGTGGCACAACGTCGGCTACTACTCCATTCACGACGACAAGCGGATGGACTTCCAGCTCCTCATCCGGAACGCGCTCGACTGCGGCTCGGGCAACTTCGACGTCGAGTTCCGATACAACCGCTGCGAGTGGACGACCGGCGACGCGAGCGGCGGCAGCGGCGGGCTCGGTGGGACGCCGGCGCAGGCCGGCTTCGACGCGGGCAACGGCACCGACTTCGTCGAGATCCCCGGCTCGCGCACGGCGGCGATCCTCAACCTCTGCACGACGTCGAACGTCGGCGAGCCCGGCATCTGGCGCTTCAGCGTGCGCGGCGGCGCCGTCGCCTGCCCGGGCACCGGCGACCTCTGCGACACCGGCATGCCCGGCGCTTGCAGCATCGGCGTCACCCAGTGCGTGGGCAGCGGGATCGAGTGCGCGCAGGTCGGCACGTCGAACCCCGAGCGCTGCGACGGCGTCGACAACGACTGCAACGGCGCGGTCGACGACGGCGAGCTCTGCACCGGCCTGAACGTGTGCTGGCAGGGCGCCTGCGTCCCGCCCTGCTTCGAGGGCGGCTGCGGTGAGGGCGAGACGTGCAGCGGCGAAGGCGTCTGCCTCGAGAGCGCGTGCATCGGCGTCGAGTGCCCGTCCGGTCAGCGCTGCAGCGGCGGCGCCTGCGTCGGCGCATGCGAGGGCATCGTGTGCCCGCACGGCCAACAGTGCGTCGCCGGTCGCTGCACCGCGCTCTGCGACGTCATCACCTGCGGCGAGGGGGAGATCTGCGTCGATGGCACCTGCCAGCCGACCTGCCCCTGCCGCGCATGCGAGGCCGACGAGGTCTGCCAAGCGGACGGAAGCTGCCTCCAGCTCGGCTGCGACATCGTGACGTGCGATCCGGGCTTCTACTGCGAGGCCGGCACCTGCCTCGACGCGTGCGCCGGTGCGGTGTGCCCGAACGGGCAGCGCTGTCAGATGGGCAGCTGCTACGACATCCCGGCGGCGCCCGACGGAGGCCCGCCGGTGCTCACGGACGCGGGGC
>JAEZBP010000914.1 GCA_023427125.1 Pseudomonadota bacterium
GCGCTGCGCACCGACGTCTCCTGGGTCATGCGCGATCTGCGCGGCGAGCGCCGGCCCGCCCTCGTCCCTCGGCCGCCCCGCCCTCCCCGCCGGCGCGAGCTCAGCGCGTCGGCGCGGCCCCTGCGCGTCGTGGAGGTGATCCGCGAGACCGACGACGCATCGACCCTCGTGCTCGAAGAGGCGAGCGGCGGCCCGATCGCGTTCGAGGCCGGTCAGTTCCTGACCTTCCACCTGAGCGACGGCGGCGAGCTCCTCCGCCGCGCGTACTCGCTCAGCACCTCGCCGCGCTCCGGTGTCGCCGCGGTGACCGTCAAGCGCATGGGCAAGGGCTCCGCGCTCATGCACGCGCTCCGCCCGGGCGAGAGCGTCCTCGCGCTCGGCCCCTCGGGCAGCTTCGTCGCCCCTCACGATCGCGCGCCCGCCCACCTCGTGATGATCGCGGGCGGGAGCGGCATCACGCCGGTGATCTCGATCCTCGAGACCGCGCTCGGCGATCGCCCCGAGCTCCGCGTCACGCTGATCTACGGCAACCGCGCGTGGCGCGACGTGATCTTCCGCGAGCGGCTCGCCGAGCTCGCTCAGCGCTTCCCGGAGCGCCTGCGCGTCGACCACGTGCTGCACGAGCCCGACGAGGGCTGGACGGGCCCGCGCGGCCTGCTCGATCGCGACGCGCTCGAGCGGCAGCTGCCCTCGGACGAGGGCGACTGCCTCTACTACCTCTGCGGGCCTCTCCCGATGATGGACGCGGCGCGCGCGGCGCTCGAGGCGCGCGGCGTGGGCCCCGAGCGGATCCGCGAGGAGCGCTTCCACAGCCCGAGCGAGGCCCGGGCGCCGCTGCTCGAGGCGCCGGTGATGGCGCGCATGCGGGTCGGCGGCCGCGATCACGTCGTCCGCGTCGACCCGGGGCAGACGCTCCTCGAGGCGGGCCTCGCCGCCGGCGCCGAGCTCCCGTTCTCGTGCGCGATGGGCGGCTGTGGCGCGTGCAAGGTCAAGCTCGTGAGCGGCACCGTCCACACCGAGGAGCCGAGCTGCCTCTCGCCCCGCGAGCGCGCCGAGGGCTACGTCCTCACCTGCTGCTCGCGCCCGACGAGCCCCGTGGCGCTGGAGGTCGTCCGATGAGCGCCGGCACGACGGAGGAGCTCTCGGACGCGCGCTTCCCGTACCGCATGAAGGATCTCTGCGAGCTCACCGGGCTCGGCCGGCAGGCGATCCACTTCTACATCCAGCGCGAGCTGCTGCCGCCGGGCCACAAGACCGGGCGGAACATGGCCTACTACGGCGAGGCGCACCTCGAGCGCCTGCGCCTCATCAAGAAGCTCCAGCACGAGCGCTTCCTCCCGCTCAAGGCGATCAAGGCGATCCTCGACGATCGCGAGAGCGCGTTCGAGCCGAGCCAGCGCAGCTTCCTCCTCGACGTGAAGCAGCACCTCGGGCGCACCCTCGCGGCCGGCACCGATCGGCCCGGCGAGACCGCGCGGGTCGACGCGCTCCTCGCGCGGCTCGAGCTCTCGCGCGAGCACTTCGATCGCATGGTCGAGCTCGAGCTGATCGGCTCGCAGATCGACGCGAGCGGCGTCGAGGTGATCGCCGCGGACGACGCGTGGCTGGTCGAGACCTGGGCCGAGGTGCGCCGCCTCGGCTTCGTGGAGGAGCTCGGCTTCCGCGTCGAGGACATCCTGCTCTACGACGAGGTCGTGCAGCAGCTCTTCCAGCGCGAGGCGCAGCTGCTCGCGTCGCGCCTGCCGCCCGGCCTGCCGCCGGAGCGCGCCGCGGAGATGATCGAGCGTGTCCTGCCCCTCGTGCACGGCCTGCTGACCGGCCTCCACCGCGCGAAGATCCGCAACTTCCTGGCCTCACTGTCCTAGCAGCGCTGTCCTGAGTCCGAGCAAGGAGCCATCCCGATGGTGATCAAAGAGCAGAGCGAAGTGACGGCAGGCCGACACCTGCCGCCGTTTGCAGGTGTTGGGATGCCGTCACGAAGCGGAGCGACCCAATGATAAAAGAGTCGCTTCTGGAGAAGATGCCGCCCAAGGTGCGCAGCCAGCTCGAGGGGTACACCGACGCGCTCTCGACGCTGTTCGAGGTGCGCGATCCGCGGGTGCTCTCGAGCATCGGGCCCTCGGCGGTGCGCGGGACGATCCTGAAGCGCGGCAAGCAAGGCGTGCCCACGCTGGTGCCGGCCTCGCACAGCGCGTACTTCGACTGGTCCTACCCGCAGGACTTCCCGGAGATGGCCGAGCTCTACGATCGCGCCAAGCGCGGCCAGTGGAACGGCGACGATCTCCCCTGGCACATCTCCGTGGATCCGCTGGACCCGCGCGTGCCTCTCCTCCCGAAGGACTTCTTCGCCTTCGACGCGCTCGAGGGCCTGCTCGGCGTGCGCTTCACCGAGCGCGAAGTGCTGAAGCTCCAACACGACTTCGTGAGCTGGATGCTCAGCCAGTTCCTCCACGGCGAGCAGGGCGCGCTCTTCGCGGCGGCGCAGGTCACCGAGGCCGTGCAGTTCTTCGATGGAAAGCTCTACGGCTCGACGCAGGTGATGGACGAGGGCCGCCACGTCGAGGTCTTCCATCGCTACCTCGACACCAAGCTCGAGCGCCTCTACCAGATCAACGACAACCTCTTCGTGATCATCGACGCGCTCATGCAGGATAGCCGGTGGGACATGAAGTTCCTCGGCATGCAGATCATGGTCGAAGGCGTGGCCCTCGGCGCGTTCGGCGTGCTCTACCGCGAGACCAAGGAGCCGCTCCTCAAGCAGCTCCTGAAGAACGTGATCCAGGACGAGGCGAGGCACGTCCACTACGGCGTCCTCGCGCTCCGCGAGCACGTCGTGCGCGAGCTGAGCGAGCGCGAGCGCCGCGAGCGCGAGGACTGGGCCTTCGAGGTCGCGCTGCTGATGCGCAACCGCTTCCTCGCGTACGAGATCTTCGAGGAGCACTTCGAGGGCCTCATCACGCGCAAGCAGTGGCGCGACGCGGTGTACGCGTCGCCGGGCATGGATCGCTTCCGCCACGTGATGTTCAGCCGCATGGTCCCGAACCTCCGCGAGATCGGCCTGCTCAGCGACCGCATCCGCCCCCACTACGCGCGGGTCGGCCTCGAGGTGTACTTCGGCGCCCTCGCCGCCGATCGCCTCAGCGGCGACCAGATGATCGCCGACCTCGACCAAGCGGCCTGAGCGCACACATGGCTCGACGCGCGGAGACGGCTACAACCCGCGGATGGGCACGCGTCGGACGGTCGTCCTCTTCGATATCGACGGAACGCTGATCACCTGCGGCGGCGCGGGGCGGCAGGCGGTGAAGGCGGCGTTCGTCGAGATCGCGGGGCGCGATGACGTCTGCGACTTCCCCTTCGACGGAGGGACCGACCGCGGGATCGCGCGCCGCGGCCTGATGAGCGCGGGGCTCGAGCCCACCGAGGAGGCCATCGACGCGCTGCTCGCCTGCTACCTGCGCCACCTGCCGGGAGCGATCGAGCGATCGGTGCGCTACGCGGTGATGCCCGGTGTGCACGCGCTGCTCGACGCGCTCCGCGATCACGAGGGGCTCGCGATCGGGCTCGGCACCGGCAACGTGGAGGAGGGCGCGTTCGCCAAGCTGCGCCGCGGGCAGCTCGACGCGCACTTCGCGTTCGGCGGGTTCGGCTGCGATCACGAGGAGCGCCCGCGCCTGCGCGACGCCGGCGCGAGCCGGGGCGCGGCGCGGCTCGGGGTGGCGCGCGAGGCATGCCGCGTGGTGATCGTCGGAGACACGCCCAAGGACGTCGCGGCGGCGCACGCGATCGGCGCCGAGTGCGTCGCCGTCGCCACCGGCTCGCACGGCCGGAGAGAGCTCGAGCAGGCCGGCGCGAGGATCGTGCTCGAGGACCTCCGCGCGCCCGAGGCGCTCGCGGTCCTGCTCTCTTGATCGCGAGCGCAGCGAAGTGACGGTAGGCCGACACCCGCCGCCGTTTGCAGGTGTCGGGATGCCGTCACGCAGCGGAGCGACCCATGTGATCGCGGCGCGCCTATACTGGCCGCCGTGCGCCACCTCCTCCCCCTCTTCGCTTCGTTCTCCCTCCTCGCCTGCGACGGCACCGACCCTGTCATCGAGCCTCCCGACGAGAGCCTCGTGCGCTTCGATCCGGAGGGCGACGGCTTCTACCGGACGCCGTGGCCCTCGGACGCGCGACTGACGCCGGCGGGCACGCCCGACATGACCGGCTTCCCGGGAGGCCGCCCCGTCGCGCCGCCGCTCGCCGAGATCGAGGCGCGCGTCTCCGGCTTCGCGACGATGCCGGTCGTCTACTTCGGGCTCACCGCGCCGGTCTCGGCCGACGCGCTCCCGCAGGGGCTCGACGCAATGGACCCCGAGAGCCCGATCCAGATGATCGATCTCAGCGAAGAGGGCTGCGGCCGCCGCCTGCCGCTCGAGATCGAGTTTGCGGCCGAGGGCGACGCGATGCGCGACGACAACATGCTCCAGGTCGCGAACGCCGTCGGCACGGTGCTCGCCCCGCGCACGCCCTACGGCGTGATCGTCCTCGAGAGCTTCGGCGGCGACGCGGGGCCCACGGTGCGGCCGGCGGCCTTCGATCGCGCGCTGCGCGACACCACCGGCGTTGACGCGCTGTCACGCTCGCTCGAGCCGCTGCGCCGCTGCCTCCCGGAGGCGGGCGTCGCGCTCGACGACGTGGCGGTGGCGACCGTCTTCACGACGCAAGATCCGATCGGCGAGATGCAGGCGCTGCGCGACCTCGTCATGGACCCCGAGCGCCTCGAGACGCGCGCGATCGGCGCCTTTCAGGTGGCCGAGGCCTGGAGCCGGCGGCGCCTCTCGATCCTCACCTACAGCGGGACCATCGAGCTGCCGATCTTCCAAGACGGCGAGACGCCCTACACGAGCACGGGCGGCGCTTTCGTCTTCGAGGACGGCGAGCCCGTGGTGCAGCGCTGGGAGTCGGTCGACATGGCGATCGCCGCGCGCACCTTCGAGACGCCGCCCGCGGGGCCACGGCCGGTGCTCGTCTTCATGGACGGAACCGGCTGGACGCCGTGGGGGCACCTCACCGACAACTGGATCAGCGAGGCGCTCGACGCCGGCTACGTCGTGATGTCGTTCATGCCGCAGTTCCACGGGGGGCGCGCGGGCTTCACCGGCAACACCGAGACGACGACGTTCAACCTCGTGAACCCGTCCGCGGTGCGCACGAACTTCCGGCAGGAGGCCGCCGAGATCAGCTACTTCATCCGCCTGATCCGCGAGCGGATCGCGGGGCTGCCGGGCCTGCCGCCCCTCGACACCGAGCGGCTCGTCTACGGCGGTCACTCGCAGGGCGCGCTCTGCGGCGCGATCGTCGCGGCGGTCGAAGATCAGTTCGAGGCCTACGTGTTCAGCGGCCTCAGCTCGTATCTGACCTTCACCGTCCTCTACCGCGAGGACATTGTGGACTTCTCCGCGATCGTCTCGTTGCTCTACGGCTACCGCGGCACGCTCGATCGCTTCAGCCCCCTGCTCCAGATGATGCAGATGGGCGGCGAGGTGGTGGATCCGCACAACTACGTCCGCCGCTGGCATGGGTGGGCCGAGAACCCGGGCGGCAACCACGTCTTCGTCTCCAACGGGCTCGCCGACACCACCACGACGCCGCGCGGGATGGAGCACATGACGATGGCGGCCGACATGCCGCCGCTCGCGCCGCCCGGCTGGGACGTGGATCCCGTCGGGGTGTGGGGTCGCGAGCCGGTCTCGCTGCCGGTCTCGGGCAACGAGGTGGCGATGTCGGGCGGCGCGCTGACGATCGCCACCTACCTCGATCCGACGCAGGGCCACGGGACGATCTACCGGCGGCCCTTCGTGCGCGAGCTGGCGATCCACTTCTGGGACAGCGCGCGGGCCGGCACGCCGACGCTCTCGTCGCGCTCCGAGTACCAGTGCGACGACGGCGCCGACGACGACGTCGACGGGATGATCGACTGCGCCGACCCCGACTGCGCAAGCCGCGCGCCCTGCGTCGAGGGCGCGTGCGACAACGGCGTCGACGAGGACGAGAACGGCCTGACCGACTGCGCCGACCCGGTCTGCGCGAGCGCCGCCGCCTGCCAGGAGGCGGCGTGCGGCGACGGCGTGGACGACGACGGCGATGGCCTGACCGACTGCGCCGATCC
>JAEZBP010001220.1 GCA_023427125.1 Pseudomonadota bacterium
GATCAGCGTGGGCGAGGGGCGCGAGGCCACCCGCGCGCCGAGCTTCTGTGCGATCGCGTCCGCCGCCTCCGCGCTCGACGCCTCGACCGCCCACACCTTCGTCACCCGCGCGAGCCGCGCGCTCTTCGACCAGTCCTCGACCATCGCCCGCACGTTGCCCGGCACCCCGTGCCGGCCGACCGCCTCGAGCGCCTCGAGGATCTCGCTGGCCCGGACCCCGAGCGAGAGCGCCGTCTGGATCGAGCGGGGGGTGATCCGGCGGGTGAGCACCAGGTCGAAGCGCAGGGGCTCGGTGGCGAGCGCGACGGTGGCGACGAGCTCCGGGTCGGCCGCCGGGCCGAGCATCACCTCGAAGCTCGGCGTCACGTGGCCATCGCCATGCCCCGAGCGCGACCCCGCCGCCGCACGCACGAGGGTGACCCCATCGACCGTCGCGCGGGCGAGGGGCGCCTGCTCCACCAAGCGCGCGCCGTAGGCGAGATCGCCGACGCCGCCGCCGACGAAGGCGTCGTAGCCGGTGCGCCTCGCGATGCTGGCGGCGGCCACCGCGCGCGCCACCGCCTCGGCCGAGATCCACCGCGCTCCCACCCACGCGGCGACGCGCCTCCCGTCCTCGTGGATCCCCTTCTGCACGAGCTCTCCACGGGCGAGCTGGCGCAGCGGCTCCACGATGGGAAAGAGGAGCTTGTCCGTCGCGCCGAGCACCCGATCGACGATCGCCGCGTCGAGCGCCTGGATCACGTGGCCGGTCTCCATGCCGACGATCGCGGCGAGCTTCTTGGCCGAGCCGCGGTTGACGTCGTGGCTCTGGGTGTAGCGCATGGGCACGTGCGCGACGCTCGCGATCAGCGCCACCCGATCGCGCAGCCCCACGTCGTGCCCGGGCGCCGGCGGCTCCTTCACCTCGGGCAAGGTCAGACCTCGGACCCGCCGCGCGATCTCCCGCGCGTTGAGATCGAGCAGCGCATAGCTGTAGAGGTCTCCGAAGCGCAGCAGCGGGACGACCAAGCCGCGGTCGACCAGCTCGTGCGTGAGCAGGCCTGTCTGGTCCGCGTCGGCGCCGAACCAGGCTTGCGCGACGCCGAGCAGCGCGCTGAGCGAGAGCTCGCCGCCCATGTCGAGGATGTGCTCGAGGAGCCGCAGCGCGGGCGCCGAGGTCCGGCCGAGGCGCGCCTCGAGGCTCGCCGGATCGGCGAGCGCCGCGCGCACCGCCGTCTCGGTCGCCTTCACCCCGAGCCTGGGAGCGAAGAAGCTCACGAGCTGCCCGGCCATGTCGTCGAAGGAGGCGAGCGAGCGCAGCCCCATGCTCTCGCCCCGCTCAGTGGAGCGTGGGCTTCGTCGCTTGGCCATCGGTCCAGTCCTCGATGAAGTAGCGGTAGCCCTGCTCGGTCAAGAAGAGCTGGCGGTGGAGGGCGTTGTCCTGCTCGACCGTCGCGCGGGTGACGAGCGTGTAGAACGAGGCGCCGCCGGGCTTGGGCCGCAGCACCCTGCCGAGCCGCTGCGCCTCCTCCTGGCGCGAGCCCATCGTGCCCGAGAGCTGCACGAGCACGTTGGCCTCGGGCAGATCGATCGCGAAGTTGCCGACGCGCGACAGCACGAGGCGCCGGATGCGCCCGCTGCGGAAGTCGGCGTACGCCTTCTCGCGCTCCTTGTGCGGCGTCTCCCCGGTGATGACCGGCGCCTCGATCAGCCGGCCGGCGGCGTGGAGCGGCTCGAGGTAGCTGCCGAGCACCAACACCCGATCGCCCTCGTGGCGCGCGACCAGCTCCGTGAGGAGCTTGAGCTTGAGCGGGTTCTCGCCCGCGATGCGGGGCTGCTCGCGCAGGGGCGCGTTGGCGTAGGGGACCTCGAGCTCCTCGGCCAGCGGCAGCCGGATCTCGAAGCAGGTCGCGGTCGCGATGTGGCCGCTCTTCTCGAGCTCGCGCCACGGCACGTCGTGGCGCTTGGGGCCGATCAGCGCGAAGACGTCGCCCTCGCGGCCGTCCTCGCGGACCAAGGTCGCGGTGAGGCCGAGGCGGCGGCGCGCCTGGAGCTCGGCGGTCAGCCGGAAGACCGGCGCGGGCAGCAAGTGCACCTCGTCGTAGACCACGAGGCCCCACGGCTCGCCGGCCAGGCGGTCGAAGTGGACGTGCTTGGTGGGCCCGTCGCCGCCCTTGCGGGCGAGCATGCCGTAGGTCGTGATCGTGACCGGGCCGACGTCCTTCTTGTTCGTGTGATAGAGGGCGACCTCGGCCTCGGTGAGCGAGGTCTTCGAGACGATCTCGCGGCGCCACTGAGCGGAGGCCTCGCGGCCGCTCGCGAGGATCAGCGTGCGCACCCCGAGCGCGGCCATGCTCATCATCGCCACCACCGTCTTGCCCGCGCCACAGGGCAGGACGATGACGCCGTGGGAGCCGGCGTCGAGGAAGCCTCGCGCGGCGCGGTCTTGGTAGTCGTAGGGAGTGAAGACGTCCTCGCGCAGCGCGATCGGGAGCGGGTCGCCGCGGACGAGGCCCGCGAGGTCGTCGACCGGATAGCCGATCGAGAGCAGCGCCTGCTTGATGCGGCCGCGGTGCTCGCGCGCGACGAGGAATCCGTCGGGGCAGGGGGCGAGCAGCGGCGCGCTCTTCTTGTCTCCCGCGAGCCGCTCGCGCACGAAGCGGTCGTGCACCGCGAGACGCAGCCGGGCGGGATCGCTCGGGTGGTCGTGGAGGGTGCACACGCCGTGGCGCGCCATCCGATCGCGGATCTCGTGCTCGACGAGGGCGGGCAGCTCGAAGCGCGAGATGCGGCGCACGCCCTCGACGATCTCCTCGGCGCTCGCGCCGGCCGAGGCGGCGTTCCAGAGCGCGAGATCGCTGAGCCGATACGTGTGGACGTGCTCGGGCGACTTCTCGATCTCGGCGAAGCGCGCGAGGACGGCGCGGGCCTCCTCGTAGCCGGGGTGATCGACCTCGACGAGGACCGACCGGTCCCCCTGCACGATGGCGGCTCGCTCGTTCACGGCGCGGTGGGATAGCGCGATCGCAGCCCCCTCGTCGAGAGCGCGCGCGCCTCACTCCCACGAGCCGCGGCGGCCCTGCTTCTTTTCGGAGGAGATCCGCTTCTCCTTCAGCCGCCGCTCCTTCGCGCCCCGGCTCGGCTTGGTCGCCTTGCGCCGCTTGGGCACCACGAGCGCGGCGCGCACCAGCTCGGCGAGCTTCGCTCGGGCGTCCTCGAGGTTGCGCGGCTGATCGCGCGTGAGCTGGCTCGTGATCAGGACGCGCCCCTCGCGATCGAGCTTCGTCGACGCGAGCTTGCGCAGGCGCTCCTTCACCGCCGGCGAGAGCGCCGCCGTCCCCTCGAGGTCGAAGCGCAGATCGACCTTGCTCGAGACCTTGTTCACGTTCTGCCCCCCTGGCCCGGACGCGCGCGCCGCCGACCACGAGAGGTCGGCGGCGGGGATCACCACGCGGGCGTCGATGCGGAGGTCGTCCATGGCGCCCGCACATCTACCGCTGGCCGAAGTCGCCGGCGACCTCGATGCGGCCCTCGAACGCGCGCACGAGCGGGGTCGCCGCGCCGAGCTGCACGCCCGCCGGGAGGCCGAAGTCGGAGAACGCCGCCGTCTGGATCGAGGGGACCGGCAGCGTGGGGCCGCCGTTGAGCGCCACGGTCGCGGCGTGATGAACGAAGGACGCGAGGAACGCGTAGACGCCCGCGCGATCGCCGGGCGCGATCGGCGCGTCGCTCTCGAAGACGAGCTCGGTGAGCTCGATCGCGCCGAGCTCGGCGTCCTCCGGATCGCCGCTGGCGCCCGGGACGAGCTCCGCGCGCGCCGTCGCCCCGAGCTGGACCTGCACGCCCTCTCCGTAGGGAGCGCCGCCGCTCAGCGTCAGCGTGATGCCTCCGAGCATCAGCTCGACCTCGCTGCCCACGACGTCGGCCACCGCAGGGAGCGCCGCGTCAACCACGATCATGTCCGGCGCCACGATCATGTCTGGCGCCACGATCATGTCCGGCGCCACGATCATGTCCGGCGCCACGATCCCGCTCGCCGCGCCCGCACGCCAGCCGCTGTGGAGCACCAGGTTCAGCACCGACTCCGAGATGTGGTTCTCGACGTCGCGGTCGCCGAGGATCCCGCTCGCCGCGGCGCCGAGCGCGATCCCGAGCGACGCGCGCGTCTCCGTCGCCATCGTCTCGGCGTAGCCCGTGCCGAGCCCGAAGGTGATCCCCTCCTCGGTCGTGACGACGCTGGTGAACGCCGACTCGAACGCGACCTCGCGCGCCGCGCCGTCGAGCCCCGTCAGCGTGAAGGAGTCGCCCAGCGTCCGGACGTCGATGCTCGAGAGCAGCACCTCCAGGACGCCGGCGAGCCCCGTGAGCATGTACTCCTCGACCGCCTGGGCGAGCCCATCGTCGCCCGCGTCGGCGACGCTCTCCTCGATGCTGGCCTCGACGCTCGCCTCGTACGCGTCGTCGAGCCCATCGAAGCGGGCGGTGATCGCGCCGATCTCGACCTCGCCGACGCGCACGACCCGCGCGCGCAGCGCTCCGTCGTCCGCGATGAAGAGCTCGACGTCGCCCTCGGCGGCGAGCGAGGCGAGCTCCACCGTCCCCTCCACGTCGAACGATCCCTCGGCGCCCGGCAGGCTCGACGCGCCCACGGCGCGACCGTGGAACGTGACCGCGCCCGAGGCGCCCACCACGTGCAGCACGCCGTCCTCGGCCGTCAGCGACGAGGTGCTGAAGGACGCCAGCTCCGAGTGGTCGTAGACGATCTCGCTCTCGACCTGGCAGGCGCCGTCGCTCGCGAAGACGTCGCAGGTGACGTCACGAAAGTCGCCCTCGCCGCTCAGGAGCGCGTCGAGCAGCGAGGTGATGAGCCCGCCCTCGAGCACCGTGACGAAGACGTCGGCCAAGCTGTCGAGCCCGCTCGCGCTGCCGTCGCGGTCGTCGATCGCGTCGGGCGCGAGGTGCATCGTCACCGCGTCGGCGAGGCGCTCACCCGGATCGTGATAGGCGCGCGCGGCGAGGAACGAGCAGAGCTGGCTCCGCTGGCGGCCGTCGTCCGCCTCGAGCTCGACCCGCACGTTGTTCACCCCGTGGCGGACGGGCAGCTCGGCCGTCGCGATGCCGAGCGCGTCGGGCGTGGCCGCGACGCCGCCGAGGCTGACCCGCGCGACGCGATCCGGATCGCCGACCGCGACGCTCACGCGGATCGTCTCGCCGCTCGCCGTGATCATGGCCCCGTGCTCCGGGCTCACGCAGCGGAGCGCGAGCGGCGCGAGCGGCCCCGCGTCGGCCTCCGCGTCGGTCCCCGCGTCGGCGATGGGCCCTCCATCGGGCGTCTGGACCGGCGCTCCGTCGCAGCCGATCGAGGCCGCGACGAGGCACGACAAGCAAGCGAACGAACGACGCAGCCTCGACATGTTCACCGTCCCCGAGAGCGAGCGCGAGATCGTACCCGACGGAACGAGCACGATCGAGCCGAGGCCGGCCGCCGCGAGCGCGCTCCCGGGCCGTCGCGCCATGGTTGCGAGCCAAACCCTCACGCTCGCGAGCTCTCCCCTCACGCTCGCGAGCCTTCCCCTCACGCTCCTGAGCCTTCCCCTCACGCTCGCGAGCCTTCCCTCACGCTCCCTGAGCCTTCCCCTCACGCTCCTGAGCCTTCCCCTC
>JAEZBP010000949.1 GCA_023427125.1 Pseudomonadota bacterium
GTCCTCGCGCGCGCCGCGCTCGTCCGCCCGACGTCGAGCACCCGCACCTCGGCGGGCTCGAGCATCCCACCCGGGAACGCGATCCACATCACGTGCGTCGCATCGGCTGCGCTCGCGCGCATCGACGCGTCCGTCGCCTCGTCGGTCGGCGCGTCGCCCTCGAGCAGCGCCGCGCGCCCCGCGAGCTCGACGCGGAGCGCCGCCATGATCTCGGCGCGCCGCTCGACCGGCAGGTGTGCGAGCACGAGCCGCTCGTCCGCGCGCACCCCGGCGGGGACGAGGAGCGTCACCACCATCAGCAGAGCCAGAGGCAGCCGCACGATCACCTCGTTCGGGGAGCGCCGAGCGGAGCGGTTCCCCGCTCGCCGGACACCGGGGACGGCCGACATGCCGGAAGGGCCGCTCCGCTCGACCGCCCGCGCGAACGCGCGCGCCAACAAACTCACTCGAGCCATGTGCTTCCTAGCCTCCCACAGCATTGGTGGAGGCCGAGCGCGAGAGTGGGACACGCGTCGCGAGCGGCGGACGCTCCATCGTGAGCGAGCGCCGCGTCGTCGCCGCGACGAGCGCCCGCTCGCCAACGCGTGTCGGTCACGCGTCAGCCTCGCTCGTCGTGGACCTCGACGCCGCTCTCCTCGAGCGCACGCCCGCAGCGATCGAGCGAGTCGCCCGGGAAGTGGTCGGCGGCGATCGAGAGCGTCGCGCCGCCTCGGACGAAGAGGAGCTCGCCGTCGCGGAGGTGCACCGAGAGCGCCGAGGCAGGCAGTCGCATCGGTGCGCGCAGCCACGATCGGATCACGACCGCGTCGTGGTGCACCTCGATCGTCCGGGGTGCGCCCGAGAGCACATAGAAGAGCGCGGGGCCGATCGCCGCGATGAAGAGGAAGAAGACGCGTCCGGTCAGCAGCACGACCACGATCGAGAGCGCGATGGCCCCGAGGCTCATCAGCAGGCTGACCCGCGCAGCGGTGCCGAGGCGCACCGGGAAGCGCTCCGGCGGAGGCGGGGCTGGCTCGCGATACCCGCGCGGTCGCTCGTCCATGATCCCTCCCTAGTGACCGACGCCGACCCCGCCGCAGACGCTGGCATCGCGACACCGAGCTCGGCGCGGCTCTCGTCGAAGCCGAACCGAACGCGACACTTTCCTCCTCTTTGCGACATCCGGGGCTGCATGCCTCCTCTGCGGGCTATCTCGGGACGATGACCACCGGCTCGCGCGCGCTCATCCTCGCCCTGATCTCCGGGTTGACGGCCTGCGACTCCCGACCGCAACACCCGGTCGACGCTGGTCTCGCGCCCGACTCCGCGACCCCGGTCGATGCAGCAATCGACGCCGGCTTGTCCGACTCGGCCGTGCCGACGTGCGGCGACGGAGTCGTCCAGGCGCCCGAGACCTGCGATGGGGACTGCTCGACGACCTGTGACGACGGCGTCGCGTGCACCGCGGACACGCGCACCGGCTCGGCCGACACCTGCGACGTTCGCTGCGCCATCGCGCCGATCGACGCGTGCACCGATGCCGACGGCTGCTGCGCGCCGGGGTGCAACGCCTTGAATGACAGCGATTGCTCGGCGAGCTGCGGCAACGGCGTCGTCGAGGGGTCGGAGACGTGCGACGGAGACTGTCCGGCGAGCTGCAACGACGGGGTGGCGTGCACGACGGACACGCTGGTGGGGTCGGCGTCGAGCTGCTCGGCGTCTTGCTCGCACGCGCCGATCAGCGCGTGCACGGGCGGCGACGGCTGCTGCGCGCCGGGGTGCACCGGGCTCACGGACAGCGACTGTCCGATCGTCCCGCCCGCCACGATCCTCATCAACGAGGTCCTCTACGATGGGGTCGGCGCCGACGCGGCCTCGGTGTTCATCGAGCTCTACGGGCCGCCGGGCGCCTCGCTCGAGCACTATCGCCTCGTCGCCGTGAACGGCGGCGACGGGGGCGACTACGCCGCCATCCCCCTCTCCGGCACCATCCCCGCCGACGGGCTCTTCGTCGTCGCGCACCCCAGCGCCGCGCCCTCGCTGAGCGCTCAGGCGGACCTGCTCCACACGAGCGCCGACCTCCAGAACGGGCCCGACTCGCTGCAGGTGCGCTACGGGAGCGCGATCGTCGACGCGCTCGGCTACGGCACCTTTGGCGGCGCCGTGGTCTTCGCCGGCGAGGGCACGCCCGCGCTCGCCACGCCGGTCGGAGAGAGCCTGAGCCGCGACGCGCTGCACACCGACACCGACGACAACGCGGCCGACTTCGTGAGCGGCGCGCCGTCGCCCGGCGCCGTCGAGCTCTGCGCGAGCGCTCTCCCACCGCGCCTCGTGTATCCCCTCTCGGCGGGCCGCGTGACCAACGGCGCGGTCCCCTTCCGCTGGGAGCTGCCGGCCGGGCACGAGGGCGCCGAGGTGGAGGTCTGCAGCGACCGCGCGTGCACGAGCATCGTCGCTTCCTTCAGCGCGACCGGCGCGAGCGGCACCCCCGCCATGCCGCTCGCCGCGGGCAGTTACTACTGGCGCGCCCGCGGGCGCTGCGGCGCCGCGATCAGCGCCGAGACCAGCCCCGTCTGGCAGCTGAGGGTCGCGCCGGGCACCCGCGCCGCGCACACGAGCTGGGGCTACACATTCGACGCCGACGCCGACGGCAGAGCCGACGGGCTCATCTACGAGCAGGAGGTCCTCCACGTCTATCGGGGCAGCACCGCCGGGCTGCTCGAGACGAGCGATGACGCGTACGTGCGGCTCAGCGAGGTCGAGATGGCTGGGGACATCAACGGCGACGGCTATGGCGACGCGCTCATCGGCACGTCGGCCAACGCGTTCCTCCACCTCGGTGGGCCGGGCGGCCTCGACGCGGCCCCGAGCGCGACGATCCCCGGCGGGGTCATCGACTTTGGCGCGCTCGGTGACATCGACGGCGACGGCTACGCCGACGTCGGGATCGTGCGCCGCAACATCACCGGCCCTTACCGCCTCGACATCTACCGGGGCGGTGACCCGTTCTCCACGACCGCGAGCCAGACCATCGCGGTGACGGCGGTCGGGCGCGTCGACGCTGCCGGGGACGTCAACGGTGATGGCTACGCCGACGCCCTCGTGACGAACTGCGGCCCGAGCTGCCGCGGCGACGTCTTCGTCTACCTCGGCGGCCCGAGCGGCCTCGCCGACACGGCCGCCTGGAGCTTCCTCAGCGAAGACATCGTCGCGGCGGCCGGCGGAGGCGACATCAACGGCGATGGCTACGCGGACGTCATCGTCGGCGACCACACCACGGTGCGCGCATTCTGGGGCGGCCCGAGCGGGCTCTCGACGACGGCCAACCGGTCGATCACCGACGCCGGCGCGACGTTCTTCGGGTGGTCGGTCGCGATCGTCGGTGACATCGACCTCGACGGCTACGACGACATCGCGGTCGGCGACCCGGGCACCGACACGGCGTTTGCCTACTTTGGACCCTCGCTCGCCCCGGCCGGCGAGGTCACGCGAGGCGGCAATCACGACTACGGCTCGCTGATCGTCCCCGCAGGCGACGTGAACGGCGACGGCCGCGACGACTTTCTGATCGGCGCTCCCAACGCGCCGATGCCGGCGACCCGCGAGTACGTCCACCTCATGTACGGCCACGACAGCGGGATCGGCCCCGTCACGAGCGGCCGCGTCCAGTACCTCACGGGCAACGTGCGCGCGCGCTCGTTCGGTAGCTCCATGCGGTAGACGAAGGCGTCAGAACGCGCAATCGCACGCCCGATCACGTCACCTCGCCGGTACGCGCGGACTCAGGTGGCAAGGCGTCCGGATGTCTTCTCCGCAGATGCTCGTTCTCGTTCTGTCTCTCGCCGTGGGCTGCGATGGCGCCGTCCCTTCTCC
>JAEZBP010000986.1 GCA_023427125.1 Pseudomonadota bacterium
GAGAGGCGCCGCGGGCGCGCCAGCCAGCGCAGCGGCTCACTCCTCGAAGCGGCCGTGGCGGCCGGCGCCGCCGGTGAAGCGGGTCGCGCCGGCGATCAGGGCGGGGTCTTCGAGCGCGCGCATGCCGTGGCGGAGCTCGTTGGCGATCGCGGCGTCGAGCGAGAGCCCGTGCTGCTCGTAGGTCGAGCGACGATCGGCGCGCGTGCACGTCTCCGGGAAGCTCGCGATCTGCCGCGCGAGCGCCTCGGCGGCCTCGCGCGCCGTGCCCTTGGGCACCACGCGGTTGGCCAGGCCGATCGCGAGCGCCTCCTGCGCGTCCACCGGGCGGCCGGTGAGGATCAGATCGAGCGCGCGGCTCAGGCCGATCAAGCGTGGCAGCCGCACGGTGCCGCCGTCGATCAGCGGGACGCCCCAGCGGCGGCAGAAGACGCCGAGGATCGCGTCCTCCTCGACGACGCGAAGATCGCACCACAGCGCGAGCTCCAGCCCTCCCGCGACCGCGTGCCCCGCGATCGACGCGATGACGGGCTTGTCGAGCAGCATGCGGGTCGGACCCATCGGGCCGTCGCCGTCGGGCTCGACACGGTTGAACGAGCCCTCGGTGATCGCGCGCAGATCGGCGCCCGCGCAGAAGGTGCCGTGCTCGCCGTGGAGCACCGCGACCTTCGCGCTCGGGTCGCGCTCGAACGCGCGGAACGCGTCCGCGAGGGCCTCCGCGCTCGCGCGGTCGACGGCGTTGCGCCGCTCCGCGCGATCGAGGAGGACGGTGGTGACGGGGCCGCTCTCTACCACGCGGATGCTCATGGCCTCGAGCGTACCAGGCTGGCCACCCGCGCTCTTCAGCTCTACAGCTCCACCGCGTGAGCGAGCCTGCGCCGAAGAAGAAGCGATCCTGGCGGCGCCTCGCGATCGAGGTCGCGGTGGTGCTCGCCGTCTTCTTCGGGATCCGCGCGTGGCAGACCCGCGACGCGGCGGAAGGGCCGGCGCCCACGCTCGCCGGCGCGGGGATCGACGGCGCCGAGCTCGCGCTCGCCACCGATCGGCCGACGCTCGTGCACTTCTGGGCGACCTGGTGCGGCGTCTGTCGCGCCGAGCAGGGGACCATCGACGCGCTGGCCGGCGATCACCACGTCGTCACGGTGGCCTCGCAGAGCGGCAGCGCGGCCGAGGTCGCCGCGTACCTCGAGCGCGAAGGCGTGAGCTTCCCGGTCATCGTCGATGCGGGCGGCGCGCTCGCGCAGCGTTGGGGCGTGCGCGCGTTCCCGACGACGTTCGTGGTCGCGGCCGACGGCACGATCGCGGACGTCGAGGTCGGCTACACGACCTCCCTCGGCCTCCGCGCCCGCCTCTGGCTCGCCGCTCTCTGACCGTCAAGCAGCGTCTTCGGTCTGGTCGCGCTCGCTGGGCTCGAAGCGCTGCGCGATGTCGCCGAGGAGCGTCGCGGTGGTGCGCAGGGTGGTGGCGGTGGTCTCGAGCGCCGAGCGCCCGACGTTCAGGCCGTGGGCGGCCCAGAGCTTGCCGACGCCGAAGAGGCCGTGCACCAGCTTCTCGGCCGCCTCCGCGATCCGCTCGCCCCGCGCCTCGGTCTCGTCCGTCTCGCTCGTCTCGATGATCGTGTCGCTCATGATCCAGTCTCCTTGTTTTCCAGGTCGCTTCGCTTCGCGACGGCATCCCGCCCCCTCCGGCGCTTCGCGCCTCCGGAGCCAGGGTCGGCCTGCCTTCACTCCGCTGCGCTCCCTCTCTCCGGCAAGAGCCGGCACTCGGGGCCGAGGAAGACCCTCTTCCCCGGCTCATCGAAGAGCGCGCGGAGCGCGTCGCTCCCCGCGGCGAGCTCGCGCCCGCAGACCGAGCAGCTCGTCCGCGTGGCCAGGACGAGCGGCTGGTAGCCGAACACGCCCTCGAGGATGGCCGGCGGCTCGCTCGGGCAGGGCGGCTCCTCGGCCAGCTCGGCCTGCTCGGCCTGCTCGACCTCCTGCGCCTCGTCGCGATCCTCGTCGCCATCCTCGTCGCCGTGGACGCGCCGGTGGAGCTGGTCGCGCTGGCGCGCCAGCCGATCGACGACGCTCATCAGCTCGCCCTCGGCGCGCTCGCTCACCGTGTCGACCGCGTCCACCGCGTCCTCGAGGATCGCGCGGACGACGTTCGACACCGGGACGCGGAGCGAGTGGGCGAGCCGCTTGAGCTCCTTCTCGAGCACCGCGGGCACCCGCGTGTGCAGCACCCGCTCCTTGGGCGCGTCCTTGGGCGCGCGCTTGCCGCGATCCTGAGGCTCCTCGGGCTCCTTGGGCTCGTCGCCGCCATCCTTGCGTGTCACGGCGTAATACATGTGTCACGTCGTGTGACGTGTCAAGCGACTCCGTGTGTCACGCCCGGGTGTCACGGGCCGAGGCAGCGTGCGCGCGGGGACAATTGCCGGTAGAGTCCGCGGCCGATGCGCCGAACCCTGCTCGCCCTCTTCCTCACGATGCTCGCCTGCACGCTCGCGGGCTGTCCGTTCTTCACTCGCGAGGACCCTGCGATCGGGGGCGAGGCGCCTCCGCCGGCGGTCGACGAGCACGCGGGCCACGATCATCCATGACGGAGCGCGCCCGGCGCTGGGGCCTTCTCGCGGGGGTGGTCGCCGCGGGGGTGGCCCTCGATCAGATCACCAAGCAGCTCGCGCACGCGCACGTGCGCGGTCGCGGCATCGTGACGGTGATCGACGGCTTCCTCGAGCTGCGCTACGCGCGCAACCCCGGCGCGTTCTTCAGCCTGGGGGCCGAGCTCGAGCCGACGATAAGGCGCATCTTCTTCGTGGCCGCGAGCCTCGCGGCGACCGCGCTCATCGTCCGGATCTACGCGCGCACGCCGGCCGCTTCCGTCGTCCTGCGCTGGGCGCTCGTCCTCCTGCTCGGCGGCGCGGTCGGGAACCTGATCGATCGCGCGCTCTTCGGCGAGGTGATCGACTTCGTCCACCTGTACTGGCGCGGCGTCTTCGACTGGGCGACGTTCAACGTCGCCGACGTGCTCATCACCGCGGGCCTCGCGCTCATCGTCGTCGACATGTTCCTCCCGCGCCGCGCTGCATCTGCTGAGCAGGCGCCCTCCGAGCCCGAGCCCTCCACGCCCACCGAGACCACGCCGTGAACACCCCGCGCCGATCCTTGCGCGCCGTCGCGCTCGCCTTCGCCGGCACCCTCGCGCTGCTCGCCGCCGATCTCGGCACGAAGGACTGGGCGAGCAACACGCTCTCCGAGGAGCGCGCCGTCCCGCCCCCGGACACCTGCACTCCCGGTCGCCTCCAGCGCGCGCCGCTTCCGTCGATCGTGGTGATCGAGGGCTACCTCGAGATGCAGTACGCGGAGAACTGCGGCGCCGCGTTCGGCATCGGCAACGACTGGTCGACGACCACGCGCCGCCTGGTGTTCATCCCCGCCGCGCTCGTCGCCACCTTCGCGCTCTTCTGGATGTTCTGGCGCGGCTCCGGCGGGCCGCTCTTCGCGTGGAGCGTGCCCTTCGTGGTCAGCGGCGCGGTCGGCAACCTGGTCGATCGGATCCGCTACGGCTACGTCGTCGACTTCATCCGCTTCCACGTCCACGACGCGTTCGAGTACCCCACGTTCAACGTGGCGGACATCGCGATCGTGGTCGGCGTCGGGCTGCTCGTGCTCGACGGCTTCCGCAAGGGCGGCGATACCAAGGCCTCCACGAAGGCGAGCGACGAGCCCGCCAAGCCGGCGAAGGGCGCGAAGAAGAAGAAGGCGAAGCCCGCGCCGGCAGAGACGGCGCAAGAGTGATCCCCCAGTTCGGCAGCCTCTTCGGCGAGCCCATCCCGGCGTACTTCGCGATGCTGATGACGGGCTTTCTCGTCTCCGTCGGCGTGCTCGTCGTCTGGGCCAAGCGGAGCAAGCTCGATCACGACGTGATGATCGATCTCGGCCTGGTGTCGCTGATCGCCGGCGTCGCGGGCGCGCGCATCCTGCACGTCTTCGTCGACGGCTACTTCATGGACTACGTGCACCTCTGCACCGATCCCTCGCTCGTCGCGTGGGAGACGGTCACGCAGGCGGAGTGCGCGAGCGAGTACTACCAGGGCGTCTGGGACACCGCGGCCAACGTCTGCCGCCCCGCCGAGGGCGACTGCTTCGCGTGGGCCAAGTTCTGGCAGGGCGGGCTCGTGTGGTACGGCGGCCTGCTCGGCGCTGGCGCGTACGGCATCTACTTCCTGAAGAAGGAGGGCTTCCCGGTCCTCAAGGGCATCGACATGGCGGGCGTCGGCCTCCCGCTCGGGGTCTTCTTCGGGCGGCTCGGCTGCTGGTTCGGTGGCTGCTGCTTCGGCCACGTCAGCGATCACTGGAGCGCGGTGAGCTTCCCGCCGTACTCGCCCGCCAGCGAGGCGCAGTTCGAGGCGGGCCAGCTCGCGAGCAAGGCCATGGCCTCGCTCCCGGTCCTGCCGATGCAGCTCTACGAGGCCATCGGCTGCCTCGCCATCGCTGCGCTCTGCATGTTCGTCCTCCACCCGCGCAAGCGCTTCGACGGGCAGGTCTTCTGCTTCTCGATGATCGCGTACGCCGTCGTGCGCTTCGTCCTCGAGATGTTCCGCGCCGACGCGCGCGGCGCGTTCCTCTGGTTCTCGACCTCGCAGTGGATCGGCGTCGGCATCGTGCTCGCGATGGGCGTGCTCTGGGTGCGCCTCGCCCAGAAGGCGCGCCGTCGCATGGCCGAGCCGCTCGACGACGTGATGCCTCAGGCGGCCTGAGCGCGCAGGCTCACCGCGATGCCAGGGGTGCGGGCGCGTGGTAAGAACCGCGCCATGTTCGACCCGGTATCGCAGCGCGTCTCCTTCCCCGAGCTCGAAGAGCGGCTCCTCGATTTCTGGCGTGAGGAGCGCATCTTCGAGGCCTCCGTCGAGCGCGCGCAGGATCGCCCCCGCTTCGTCTTCTACGAGGGCCCGCCGACCGCGAACGGGATGCCGCACCCCGGCCACGTGATGACGCGGGTGATGAAGGACGTCGTGCTCCGCTACAAGAGCATGACCGGCTTCTACGTGCCGCGGCGCGGCGGCTGGGACACCCACGGCCTGCCGGTCGAGGTCGAGGTCGAGAAGGCGCTCGGCATCAGCGGTCGCCCCGCCATCGAGGCGTACGGCGTCGAGGCCTTCGCGCGGCAGTGCGTCGACTCGGTGTTCAAGTACATCGAGGAGTGGCGCCGGATGACGGCGCGGATCGCGTTCTGGGTCGACCTCGACGCCGCCTACGTGACCTTCCACAAGAGCTACGTCGAGAGCGTCTGGTGGGCGCTCAAGACGCTCTTCGAGAAGGGCCTGCTCTATCAGGACTACAAGGTCGTCTGGTGGTGGCCGCAGGGCGGCACCGCGCTCAGCTCGGGCGAGGTCGGTCAGGGCTACAAGGAGGTCGACGATCCCTCGGTCATCGTGCGCTTCAAGGTGGCCGGCCAGGAGAACACCTCGATCCTCGCGTGGACGACCACGCCCTGGACCCTGCCGAGCAACGTCGCGCTCGCGCTCGCGCCGGGCGAGACCTACGTGACGGTCGAGAGGGAAGGGGAGCGGCTGATCCTCGCGAAGGCGCGCCTCGACGCGATCCTCGGCGAGGGCCCGCACGAGATCGTCGAGGAGCGCCCGGGCTCGGAGCTCGTCGGCACGAGGTACGAGCCGCTCTTCACGTACGCGATGCCCGAGGGAGGCAAGGCCCACGAGGTGGTAGCCGCCGACTTCGTCACGCTCGACACCGGGAGCGGCGTCGTCCACATCGCGCCGGCCTTCGGCGAGGACGACTTCCGCTTGAGGAAAGAGCAGGGCCTGGGCTTTCTGCAGCTCGTCCAGCCCGACGGAACGTTCCCGCCCGAGGTCACCGACTTCGCCGGGCGCTTCTGCAAGTCGGCCGACCGCGACATCATCCGTCTGTTGAGGCAGCGCGGCGCGCTCTTCAAAGACGAGGTCTACAAGCACGACTACCCGTATTGCTGGCGCGCGATGAGCGATCCGCTCATCCAGTACGCGCGCCGCTCGTGGTTCATCCGCACCACGCAGGAGATCGGCCGCGTCATCGAGAACAACCAGGCGGTCCACTGGGAGCCCGAGCACATCAAGGACGGCCGCTTCGGCGAGTTCCTGCGGAGCAACGTCGACTGGGCGCTCAGCCGCGAGCGCTTCTGGGGCACGCCGCTCCCGATCTGGGTGAACGACGAGACCGGCGTGATGGAGGCGATCGGCTCGGCGAAGGAGCTCCTCGAGAAGAACCCGCGCGCCTTCGACGCGTTCGAGGCCGCGCGCGGCCAGGACGCCGAGATGAGCGAGCACCTCATGGTCCACAAGCCGTGGATCGATCAGGTCACCTACCAAAAGCCCGGCGAGCCCGGCACCTACCGGCGCGTGTCCGAGGTCATCGACTGCTGGTTCGACTCGGGCTGCATGCCCTTCGCGCAGCATGGCTACCCACACCAGAACGCCGAGCTGTTCAAGGCCGAGTTCCCCGCGGACTTCATCACCGAGGCGGTCGATCAGACCCGCGGTTGGTTCTACTCGCTCATCACGATCAGCACGCTGCTCTTTCCGGAGCAGCCGCTGCCGCACCCCTACAAGAACTGCACGGTGATGGGCCTGATCACCGCGGGCGACGGCAAGAAGCTCAGCAAGCGCGACAAGAACTACTCGGACCCGATGGACATGTTCTCGCGCTTCGGCGCCGACGCGGTCCGCTGGTCGCTCTACACGCAGTCGATCCCGGGGCAGAGCGCGAAGTGGTTCGACGGCGGAGCGAGCGACGCCATCAAGGACTTCCTGCTCAAGGCCTGGAACGTCTACAGCTTCTTCGTCACCTACGCGAACATCGACGGCTGGGATCCGAAGGCGCCGCGGCCCGCGCTGGAGGCGCGCGCCGATCTCGATCGGTGGATCCTCGCCGAGCTCGACGCGACGGTGCGCGACGTCCGCGCGCACATGGAGGCCTACCGCACCCATCCGTCCTCGCGGCGCCTGGGCGACTTCGTCGACTCGCTCTCGAACTGGTACGTGCGCCGGAGCCGCGCGCGCTTCTGGGCCAAGGGGACGGGCGGCGACAAGGACGCGGCGTTCGCGACGCTCTTCGAGGTCTTGAGCGATCTCTCGAAGCTGATCGCGCCCTTCACGCCCTTCCTCGCCGAGACGATCCACCAGAACCTCGCGCGCCGTGAGGCCGGCGACGCCGAGCGCTCGGTGCACCTCGCGCGCTTCCCCGCGCCGAGCGAGGCCCGGCGCGACGAGGCGCTCCTCACGAGCATGGCGGCGGCCCGCAGCGTGGTGGCCCTGGGCGCGCGGGTTCGCGCCACGCCCAAGCTCAAGGTGCGCCAGCCGCTGGCCGAGGCCATCGTGGTCGTCGCCTCCGACGAGGAGCGCGCCGCGCTCGAGCGCTTCTCGGACGCGATCACCGACGAGCTCAACGTGAAGCGCCTGTCGTTCACCTCGGAGCCCGAGCGCTACGTGGAGTTCCGGCTCCTGCCGAACTTCCCGGTCCTCGGCCCGAAGGTCGGCAAGCGCGTGCCGCTCGTGAAGAAGACGCTGGCCGGCGCCGACGGAAGCGCGCTCGCGCGCGAGCTCGGCGAGAAGGGCACGATCACGATCGCGCTGCCCGACGGCCCGGTCGAGCTCGGCCCCGAGGACATCGAGATCCGCCTCGACGCGAAGGAGGACTTCGCGGCGGCCGCCGAGCGCGGGCGGGTGGTGGTGCTCGACACCCGCCCCACCGAAGAGCTGGTGCGCGAGGGCCTCGCGCGCGAGGCGATCAACCGCCTCCAGCGCGCGCGCAAGGAGCTCGACCTCCCGTTCGAGGCTCGCATCGCGGTGACCTACGAGGCAGGAGAGAAGCTGAGCCAGGCGCTCGCCGAGCACGGCCCGCGGGTTGCGGGAGAGTGTCTGGCGTCCATCTTCGCGGAAAACACTGGCGCGGAAAACACGGACGCGCCGGAGGGCGCGCGGCACGAGACGCAGGTCGAGGGCGAGCGCTTCGTGTTCTGGATCCAAGGCACCTGACGGGAGGTTCGGAGTGAGCGCACGCGTGCTCGATGGGAAGGCGATCGCGACGGAGGTGCGCGGCGAGGTCGCGCGCGAGGCGGCTCGCTTCGCGAAGGAGCACGGGCGTAAGCCGGGGCTCGACGTGGTGCTCGTCGGCGACGACGCCGCCTCGCAGGTCTACGTGCGCAACAAGGAGAAGGCCGCGGAGCAGTGCGGCATCCGCGGCGCCGTGTACCGCTTGCCGGAGTCGACCACGCAGGCCGAGCTGCTCGCGCTCGTCCGCGATCTCGGGCACGACCCGACGACCGACGGCATCCTCGTGCAGCTCCCGTTGCCCAAGGGCCTCGACGAGCTTCGGACGACCGACGCCATCGAGCCGCTGAAGGACGTCGACGGCCTCACCCCGCTGAGCGCCGGATACCTGATGAGCGGCCGGCCCGGCCTGCGCCCCTGCACGCCGCGCGGCTGCATGCGCCTCCTCGCGGCGACCGGCGTCGAGCTGGCCGGCGCGACCGCGATCGTCATCGGCCGGAGCAACCTCGTAGGCAAGCCCATCGCGCAGATGCTCCTGGCCGAGCACTGCACCGTCACGATGGCCCACTCGCGCACCAAGGATCTCGCGGCAGAGGTGCGGCGCGCGGACATCGTCATCGCGGCGGTCGGCCGGCCGAAGCTCGTGCGCGGCGACTGGTTCAAGGAGGGCGCGGTCGTCATCGACGTCGGCATCAACCGCACGGCCGACGGCGCGCTCGTCGGTGACGTCGACTTCGACGGTGCGAGCGCTCGCGCCGGCTGGATCACGCCGGTGCCGGGCGGCGTGGGCCCGATGACGATCGCGATGCTGCTCGCTAACACCGTCGAGGCCGCCTTTCGACGCGCCGAGCTCGGCGGCGGACCCGTCGTGGTCGAAGAGGAGTGAGCGCTCGTCCCTGAGG
>JAEZBP010001062.1 GCA_023427125.1 Pseudomonadota bacterium
GCCTCCGGCGGGGCCGCGCCCCGATCGCTACGGGTGCGCGTCGTGCGGCGATACGTTCCCTTTCCCCGAGCGCTGCCCTCGCTGCGCGATCGATCTCCATGATCGCCACGAGCGTCGCCAGGAGGCGGCCGCACCTACCGATCCTCGCGTCGAGGCGTTCGTCACCGAGCTCGAGCGGCGGCCCCCCGTCACCGAGACGGACGGGGTCGAGCGCCTGCCCGCTCCCGCCGTCATGGCCGGCAGCTTCCTCGCGGCCGGCGGGCTCGTGTGGACGCTCGGCGGCCCTATCGGACCGGCCCTCCTCTTCGCGGGGTTCGCCGTCTACGTCGCCGCGGTCGAGGGCCACCGCATCTTCCAGCCGAGCTGAGCGGGTCTCAGGTCAGTCGGAAGGAGCGCGGAGCTGGCGGCTCTTGAAGAAGCGGTGGCCCTGAACGGGCTGCCGGCCGCCGATGCCTGCGTCGAGCTCGTGGAAGAACGCGACCTCGCGCTCGCCGAGGTGCCAGCAGAGCCAGACCTCGCGCTCGCCGTCGACCACCGAGCGGAAGTCGACGAGCCCGCGCCCCACGTCGCGTACGACGATGCCGAGCGCCTCGATCGCCCGCACCTCGTCCATGATCGCCGACTGGAGCAGGCGCGCGACGCCGAGCTCCTCGAGAAGATCGCTGCGATCGCCGAGCTGCGACGGGTCCGGGAGCTGTTCGGGCCCCGCGGGGGCGAACCCGGCGGCGGCCAGCGCGCGCACGATGGTGCGGAGCCGGCCGAGCATCTGCGTGGTCCGAGCGAGCGCGCGCGCCAGCCTCGGGACGTGCGCGTTGGCCTCCTCGAGCGTGAACATCGGTGCCACGGAGAGTATCGATGACGCGCGTTCCGTCGCTCCGCAAGCGCAGCCTCACAGAGTTCGCTGGCCTCCGAGCGCGAGCGCACCAAGATCGCGCACCATGACACCGGTCAGCGCCGATCCGATCGCGCTCTTCCTCTCGTGCCGCGCCGACGCCGTAGAGGCGGGCGCGCCGATGGACGGGATGATCGCCGTGCTGGCCACGGCCAGCTCGGACGGCGCTCCCTCCGCGCGCTGCGTGCTCGTCAAGGAGGTCGGTCCCGAGGGCTTCTTCGTCTACACGAACTACCGGAGCCGGAAGGGGACCGAGCTCGACACGAACCCGCGCGCCGCCCTCTGCATGCACTGGGTCGAGACGGGCATCCAGTTCCGCATCGAGGGGAGGGTCTCGCGGGCGAGCCGCGAGCGCAGCGACGCGTACTTCGCGAGCCGACCCCGCGAGAGCCAGCTGGCCGGGTGGACCAGCGATCAGAGCCAGCCCCTCGCGTCACGCGAGGCGCTGCTCGCGCGCTTCGCCGAGATCGAGGCCCGCTTCGAGGGCCGCCCGGTGGATCGCCCCGAGCACTGGGGAGGCTACCGCATCGATCCCGAGCGCATCGAGCACTGGCAGAACGGCGCCCACCGCCTCCACGACCGCTTCCTCTACGTCCGCGAGGGCGACGGCTGGCGAGCCACCCGCCTCGCGCCGTAGGCAGCGCCCGCAAACACAGCACCACAGGGCCCAGCCGTGGTAAGTTCGCGCGGCCCGAATGGACGCCATAGCGCTTGAGCTCGTCGCGCGCTTGCGGCGCAATGCGGACGACGCGGAGGCCTTCGCGGCGCTCCGCGTGCACTACCACCGCAGCGGCGACAACGCAACACTCGCGAACCTCCTCGAAGGAGGGGGGACGCGCACGCGGGATCCCGCGGCCGGCGCGCACGCGCTCTTCGAGGCCGGCGAGCTCGTCCTCGGTGCGCTCTCCGATCGCGAGCGCGCCGTGCGGATCTACGAGCGCGCGCTCTCGATCGAGCCGCGCCACCCGGACGCGTTCCTCCGGCTGCGCGGGCTCTTCGAGGACGGCGGCGAGATGCGCAGGCTCGCCGAGCTGCTCGAGCGGCAAGCCGCCGCGCTCGAGCAGGTCGGCGGCGAGCCGCGTGAGATCGCGCTCCTCTATCATCAGCTCGGCGAGCTCTGGGAGCACCGCTTCACCCGCGTCGACAAGGCGGTCCACCACTACCGGCGCGCCTTCGAGCTCGACCCGAGCCTCGTGGCCGCCATCTACGCCGCCCGAGAGATCTACCGGCAAGCCGGCAACACGAAGGCCGCGGCGTCGCTCCTCGAGAAGGAGGCGAAGGCCGAGCCGGATCCCACGCGCAAGGTCGCGCTCTGGCGCGAGCTCGCCCACGTGCGCGCGGAGGAGCAGGCCGATCACGAGGGCGCGGCGCTCGCGCTCAAGCGCGCGCTCGAGGCGGCGCCCGGCGACCTCGAGGTCATGAACGATCTAGCGCGCGTCTATCTCGGGCGGGCCGAGCGTGTGCAGGACCCGCACGTCGCGGCGTCGGATCGGCATCGCGCGGCCGACCTCTTCTATCAGCTCGCCCAGAAGGTCGCGCCTGATCACGCGCTCGCCTACCTCGAGAGCACGCTCGACGCGCGGCCCGATCACGACGGGGCGCTCGCGCTCTACGAGCGCCACGCCGCCGAGCTCGGGCAGGTGGCCCTGCTCCCCGCCCGCTGGGTCGCGTACCTCGCGCACGCGCCCGATCGCCCGGAGGCCGCAGAGCGGAGGCTGCGCCTCGCCGACGCCTACCTCGAGGCAGGCCAGACCGAGTACGCGATCACCTGCCTCGAGTGGCTGCTCGAAGACGGCGACGCCGAGGCGGCCGAGCGCCTCGTCGACCTCTACCGGAGCGTCGGTCGGGACGACGACGCCGTGCGCGCCCTCGGGGTCGCCGCGCTCGGGCTCGCGCCGAGCGAGCGCATCCCGCGCCTGCGCGAGCTGCTCAGCGCGCTGCGCGATCGAGGCGACGTGGCCGGCGCGGTCCGCTGGGCGCAGGAGATCCTGAGCGTCGACGCCTCGGATCCGGAGGCGCTCACGCTGATCGAGGACGCGTGCCGACAGAGCGGCGACTACCTGCCGCTGCGCGACGCGCTGCTCGCGGCCTCGCGCGTGAACGGCCTCTCGGTCGAGGCGCGCAAGCTGCGGCTGAAGGACGTCGCGTCGCTCAGCGAGCTGCGGCTCGGCGATCTCGACGGAGCGATCAGCGCGTGGCGCGGCGTCGCCGCCCTCGATCCGGCCGACCGCGAGGCCCGCGCGGCGCAGAAGCGCCTCCTGAGCGCGCGCGAGCGGTGGGACGACCTCGTCGATCTCCTCGAGCGCGAAGCCCTCGCGCTGACCGATCCCGAGCCCAAGGCCGAGGTCTACCGGCAGATCGCCGAGCTCCACCGCGATCGCCGCGGGGATCTCGAGGGCGCCATCCGCGCGCTCCGGCACCTCCGCGAGATCGCGCCCGCCGACTCCGCGGGGCGCGACGCGCTCTGTGACGCGCTGCTCGAGGCCGGCGCGACGCTCGAGGTCGTGCCTCTCCTGCGCGAGCGGATCGGCGAGAGCCGCGGCGGTGCGCGAGCCGAGCTCCTGCGCCTCTTGGCTACCGTGCTCGAGGAGCGCGTGGGCGACGAGGAGGGCGCGTTCGAGGCGTGGACCCGGCTCCTCGACGAGAGCCCGAACGATCTCGACGCCATCGCGCACATGGAGGCGATCGACGAGGCGGCGGGCCGGTACGAGCGCTTGATCTCGACCCTCAGCTATCGCGCCGAGGTGATCGCGCCCGAGGAGCGGCCGGCCGTCTTGGTGCGGATGGGGCAGCTCGCGGAGAGCGCGCTCGGCGACCTCGATCGGGCCGCCGATCTCTATGCGCGCGCCCTCGAGCTGACGCCCGGGCACCCCGAGATCCTCGACGCGCTCTGCGCCGTCTACGATCGCGCCGAGCGCTACCGTGACCTCGTCGTCCTGCTCCGCGAGACCGCGCAAGCCGAGACCGACGCCGCGCGACGCGCCGAGCTCTACCGCCGCATCGCGCGCACGCTCGCCGACCGGGTGGGCAACGACGAGGGCGCCGCGGAGGCCTGGCGCCAGGTGCTCGCGGCCGGCGAGGACGAAGAGGCCCTCCGGTTCCTGCGCCGCTACGAGACGCGCAACGACGATCCCGCCGCGCTCGAAGACGTTCTCCGCCGCCTCGCCGACCTGCTCGCCGGCTCGAGCGAGGTTCGCGATCTCTCGCTCGAGCGCGCCGACCTGCTCGCCGAGCGCCTCGATCGCACCGGCGACGCGATCGCGGTCCTCCGGTGGGTCGTCGACGAGGTGGCGCCCGATCACGTGGTCGCGCTCTCGCGGCTCGCGGCGCTCTGCGAGCGCGCGCGCGATCTGCCGGGCCTCGCCGACGCGCTCTGGCGACAGCTGCGGCTGCTCGAGGACGCCGGCCTCCGCCTCCCGGTGGCACAGCGGCTGAGCGATCTGCACGAACGTGAGGCGCCCGAGCCCGCGCGGGCCATCGACGCGCTCTTCGCGTGGACGAACGCCGACCGCGAGGACACCGCGCCGCTCGAGCGCCTCGCGCCCTTGCTCGAGGCCGCGGGGCGCTTCGGCGAGCTCACCGGCGTCCTCGACACCCTCGCCTCGCTGGCGATCGACGCCGCGGCGGCGTCTCCGCTCTGGCGGCGCAGCGCCGAGATCGCGTACCGGCAGCTCGGCGACGTGAACGGCGCGTGGGAGCGGCTCGAGCCGCGGGTGCGCGAGGGCGACGCCGGCGCCGAGGAGCACCTCCGAGAGCTCGCGCGCGGCGCGCGACACGGCGAGAAGCTGGCCGAGCTCTACGTCTCGCTCGCGCAGGCCCCCCAGGAGGTCGATCCGCGACGGCGCTGGATGGACGCGGCGCGCGTCTACGAGGAGTACCTCGGGGACGCGCAGCGTGCGCTCGAGGCGGTGCTGCGCGCGTTCGCGATCGACCTCGGGGATCGCGCGTGCCTCGATGACGCCGACCGGCTCGCGGGGCGCGCCGGAGCGTGGCAGCGGCTCGGCCAGGTCTACGAGACGCTGATCAAGCGCAGCGAGGACATCGGCGACAAGATCGCGCTCCTCCTGCGCCACGCGAAGCTCCTCGACGAGAGCGCCAGCGATCCCTCGGGCGCGCTCGATCAGACGCTGCGGGCGTGCGCCCTCGCGCCGCTCGACGACGGGGTGCTCGCGCTCGCCGAGGAGCGCGCCCCGCGCGCCGGCCGCGCCGAGGAGCTGCTCGTCACCTACGACAAGCGCAAGCAGCAGGCGGCCGACGACGCAGGCCGGGTCGAGGCCCTCCTCCGCTCGCTCCGGCTCTCGGAGCTCGCGCTGCGCGATCGCCCGCGCGCCACGACCTACCTGGCGCAGGCGGTCGCGCTCGCGGTGCGCACGCCGGCGCTCGACGAGGTCGTGATCGCCGCCGCGCGCGAGCTCGACGCGCGAGCCGGCGCGGCGGGCGGGATGCGGCGCTCCATCGTGGAGATCGAGGCAGCGCTCGCGGAGGACATGGAGGAGAACCCGGTGCTCGGCGCGCAGCTCCTGTTGCGCGCGGCGCGGCTCCTCTCGCGTGAGCTCGGCTCGGACGACGACGCGTTCGCGGTGCTCAAGCGTGCAGCGACGTTCGCGCCCGGCGAGGCGCCGGTGCTCGACGAGCTCGAGGCGTTCGGCAAGCGGGTGCGGCGCCTGCCCGAAGTGGATAGGCACCTCGCGCAGCTGATCGACGAGGCGCTCGACAACAAGACGGCGAGCGGCCTCCTGCGGCGGCGCGGCGCGCTGCTCGAGGAGCTCGGGCGCTTCGATGAGGCGGCCGAGGTCTGGACGCGGCTCACCACGGTCGCGGCCGGCGACGCTGACGCGCGCGAGCGCCTGCGGTCCGCGCTGCGAAGGGCAGGCAAGCAGCAGGACCTCCTGGTGGCGCTCCAGCGCGACCTGCGACGCGCGGACCACCCGAGCGAGCGGCTCGAGCTGATGAAGGAGATCGCGCTCCTCTGGGAGCGAGACCTCAAGAACCGCTTCGAGGCGCTCGACGCGTGGAAGAAGGTGCAGAAGGAAGCGCCCGGCGACGCCGACGCGAAGGAAGCGCTCGGGCGGCTCGGTCAGGACAAGCGGCGCACCGCCGACTCCGATCTCGTCGTGCTCGAGGCGCCGGCGGAGATCGCCGACGAGTACGCCGACATGACCGACCCCTCGGAGGAGCAGGCGGCGCCCGACTCGTCCGAGACGACGCTCGACCCGGGGCTCTATGCGGAGCTCCTCAGCGCACAGGCCGAGCTCGCGAGGGCGCAGACCCGGGAGCGCGAGGGCTTGCCGCCGCTGCGCGACGTGCCGACGAAGAAGCTCGACGCGGCCTCGCTCCGTCCGATCGAGGTGCCTACCCGTGAGCTCTCGGCGCGCGCCATGGAGGAGGCATTCAGCGCCTCGCCGCTCGCCGATGACTTCGACGACGAGACCTCCCTCGCCGGCCGCGCGGCGGTCGAGCTCGCGGCCGCGGTGATGGAGGCGGGCCTCGACGCGGACGACGACCTCGGTGAGGTCGATGAAGGGAACATGGATCCGACGCCGGCGTCGGCGCAGCTCCCTCCGGCGCGCCCCGACGACTTCGACGACGACTACACCTCGGTCGCCGAGGCCGAGGACGTCTTCCGCCAGATCCGCGATCTTCGCGCGGGCAGCGGCGTGGCCGGCGACGACGCCGGAACCGGCGAGATCTCGCTCGAGGACGCGGAGCTCATGTCCGAGTCCGACATCCAGCCGCTCGACGAGCTCGAAGAGATCGACGACGACGCGGAGGAGATCGAGGAGCTCGAGGACATGGAGGAGATCGCCCCGCCCGTCCGCTCCGTTCCCCCGCCGCCTCGCCGGAGCTGACACGCCGACGCCGACGACGCCGACGCCGAGACCACGAAATCGACACCGACACCGACGCCGACGCCGAGGCCGAGACAAGGCCGACCCCGACGCCGACGCCGAGATGTCCGGTCCCGCCGATCTCTCCCAGTTTCGTCGCAGCTAACGCTCCCGGTGGCGGAGCCGGGACGAGCGGCGCGACGGTGTCCCATCTTGCGTGCGGCTGACGGTAGAGATCGCGAGACGGGACACGGTCACGATCCGTGTCCCGTCGGCGCGCGAGGACGGGACACGCGTCGCCGGCGTGTCCCGTCCCGCGCGATCACGCGTCGGGTTCGCTGTGCGAGCTCGTTCGATAGAGCGGGTGCGCGGCGATCATCTGCTGCATGAAGCGGCCGTCGATCGCGTCGCGGCCCTGCGCGGCGGCGGCGATGAGCGCATGCAGAGCGAGCTGGTTGACGTGACGCGGCTTGCCCTGGCTGGCGTGGAAGATCTTGCGGCACGCGTCGTCGGTCAGCAGCGTGGGCTCGACCTCGGCGCGCTGCAGGTGGAAATGCATGTAGTTGCGCGTGTCCTCGAGGGTGAAGGGCCTCAGCGCGTGCGCGTAGGCGACGCGCGAGCGCAGCGACTCGAGCGCCGGCATGCGCAGCGTGTTCGCGACCTCCTCGGTGCCGGCGAGCAGGATGCTGAAGCGCTGCTCGGCGTCGAGGTCGTGCGCGGTGAGACGGCGAAGCGCGTCGAACACACCGACCGAAAGTCCCTCGGCGTCGTCGATGAGGATCAGCGGATGAGGTCCGTGCGTCTCCTCGTAGCCGGCGAGGTGCTCGCGCGCGGCGTCGAAGAGGTCGGCCCCGTGAAGGCGCATGCGCAGGCCGAGCGCGCGGCTCATCGAGCGCAGGAAGCCGTTGACGGTGCCGGGCAGGTAGGTGAACTGGATGAGATGAAAGCGCCGCTCGTCGAGGCTCTGCACGAAGCGCCGCAGCGAGATGCTCTTGCCGAC
>JAEZBP010000031.1 GCA_023427125.1 Pseudomonadota bacterium
GCCTCGTGATCCTCCTCTCGGACGGCGTGCCGACCCAGGGCGCGTTCGAGCCGGCCGAGCTCGGCGCGCTGGCCGCCCAGGCGCGCATCGCCGGCGCCCCCACCAGCGTGGTGGGCCTCGGCACCGAGTTCGACGCCCGCCTCCTCCGCGCCGTCGCGCGGCAGGGCCATGGCGGCTACCACGTGTCGGCGAGCGTCGACGCGCTGGCCGACGGCCTCGTGCATGAGCTCGAGGCCCACGCCCGGCTGGCCGCCCGCGGGCTCCAGGTCCGCGTGAGCCTCGGAGAAGGCGTGCAGATCCTCGGCGTGGCCGAGGGCGAAGCCGAGCCGGTCGAGGGCGGCGTTCTGCTCTCGACCCCCCACCTCGACGCCGGCGAGGAGCGCAGCATCGTGCTCTCGGTCCGCGTGCCGGCAGGAGCTCGGGCGCGCCAAGTGGCCAGCGTCGCGCTCGACTATCGCTCGGGCCTCACGGGTCGCGCGGTGAGCGCCTCGCTCGGGCTCGACCTCTCCTACGGCGCACGCGCCGTGCTGGCGAGCGAGGGCCTGGCCGGTCCCGCCGTGCTCGACGCCTCGCTCTCCTCCTCGCTCGATCTCGCCGGCCACGCCATCGCCCGCGGAGACGCGATCGCGGCGAAGCGCGCGCTCGAGGCGCACGCCGATCTCACTGAGGGCCGGGTCGAGTACCGGAGGAGCGAGGCGCTCCAGGCCCGCGCTCGCGTCGTCCGCCGCCTGGGCGAGGCCGTCCACGCGCTCGTGCCGGGCGCGACGCATCCGCAGCGCCGCCAGGTGGCCCACGCCTTCGGCGAGCTCGCGGTGCGCTTCGGCCGCTGAGACGCCGCCGGGGCCGGCTGGCGCGGTCGAGGAGGTCGGTGGGGTCGCCGGTCCCCGGCTCGCTCGACCTCACGCCGTCCCGATCGTGCGCAGCGTCACGTGGCACGCGCCTCGCACGAGGCAGCGTGCACCGCGGGCTTTGGTTCGACACGCCGCGGTGATAGGATTGCAGCCGGTGCGCCTCCTCTCCCGAAGCAACACCCCGTCCTCGCGGGAGCTCGTCTCCTCGCGCTCGGGCGTCGTCTTCGTCGAGTACGTGGCGCTCCTGACCCTCGTGACCGTGATCGGCGCGGTGGCCGTGGTCGGCCTCGGCATCCCGCTGCTCAAGCTCTATCGGTTCGCGCAGATGGTTCTGTCTCTACCGATTCCGTGAAGTCCCCGTATCGATTCGAGCCGGGAGGAGTGCTGGCCATGAAGATGAAGAAGTCCCAGAAGCTGGCGGGTTTGCTCCGCGACGAGCGTGGTCTCACCACGGTCGAGTACATCATCATCCTCTGCCTGATCGCCGTGGTCGGCTTCGCGATCTGGAAGAAGTTCGGCGACACCGTGAAGCAGAAGGTCGGCGGCGCCGAGGGCGTCATCGGCACCCTGCCCACCGAGTCCGCGCCGTAGCTCGAGCTGGGGCTCGACCGGACGCTCGTCCGGTCGGGCCCGGTGCGCGGCTCGGCAGGATGCGATGACGGCGACCGGCGATCTGACGCTCGTCTTCCATGCGGTGGTGCTGGCCATCACGGTGGTGGCCGCCTGCACCGACGTCTGGAAGGGCGAGATCCCGAACTGGCTCACGCTCCCGGTCATCGTGGCCGCGCCGATCGTGCACGGTGTGATGTCGGGCGGCGCGGGCCTGCTCGACTCGCTCATCGGCCTGCTCGTCTGCTCGATCGTCCCGCTCATCATCTTCTACCGGCAGGGCATGGCCGGCGGAGACGTGAAGCTCTTCGCGGCGATCGGCGCCGCAGGAGGCATCTACGTGGGTCTCGAGGTCCAGCTCCTCTCGCTCGTGGCGGCGTCGATCTACGCGATCGGCCAGCTCGCCTGGAACGGGAAGCTCCTCCGCAGCCTCACGAGCTCGCTCTTCCTCGGCCTGAACCCGATCCTCCCTCGCCGCTTCCGCCGCACCATCCCCACCGAGCTGATGCACCGCATCCGGCTCGGCGCCGCGATCCTCCTCGGCGCGATCATCGTGCTGGCCAACAAGCACCCGAGCGTATGGGGGCCCCTCTCATGATCCGCTTGCTCGAGGACCGTCGAGGCGCCGCGTACGTCGAGTTCCTGCTCGCGTTCATCCCCCTCTTCATCATGTTCCTCGGCATGGTGCAGATGGCGCTGATGTACGCGGGCGATCTCGTCGTGCAGCACTCGGCGACCACCGCCGCCCGGGCTGCGGCGGTCGTGATCGACGACGACCCCCGCTACTACGGCGGCGCCGAGCGCATGACGGTCTCGAGCCCTGGCGTGACGAGCACCGAGGACGCTCTCGGCGCGCTCCTCAGCATCTTCGGCGGAGGTGGAGGCGGAGGCGGCAGCGGCATCGGCGTCTCGCCGGGCGGCCCTCGCATGGACGCCATCCGCCGCGCCGCGTCGATCCCGCTGATGGCGATCAGCCCGAGCATGGATCAGCTGATCGACAGCGACTCCGTGAAGACGGCGATCGGCTCGCCGGAGGGCCGCGCCGCGACCGGGCTGGCCATCTACAACGACTCCGCGATGGCGGTGACCTTCCCGGAGCGGCCGGGCGCGACCGACTACCGCACCGACTTCGGAGCCGGCGATCAGCTCGTCACCCGCGTGACCTACCTCTTCCACTGCGGGGTGCCGGTCGTGAACCGGATGATGTGCGAGAGCTACCCGAGCCTGCGCCTCGGGCCGGCGGCCGCGATCATCGAGGGCATCGTGAGCGACCTCGGCGACGGCACGTTGAGCTTCAGCGAGGCGATGGATCGCCTCGCGCGCGCCGACGAGTCGCGCCGCCGGCACGACCGGGACAACGACGCGATCCAGGAGCTCGAGGCGGCCTCGACCGATGACCTCATGTACCTCACGTGGGCGACGGGCGCGCGCTTCAAGGTCATCCGCGCCGAGGCTTCGATGCCCCTCCAGTACGCCCGCTACAACTACCAGGGCGACTGAGTTGCTGGGCGCGCGCTGTGTTTGCTTGGCGCGCGCTTCGCGAGCGCGCGGGCCGAGCGGCGCGGCGCCGACCGGCTGGCGCTCCTCATCCCCGGTGTCCAGTCGAGGCAGGGACCGCTCCGCTCGGCGTTCCCCGAGCGCCGTGCTTCTGCGACAGCCTCCTCGGAAGCTCGCGGCGCTTCACATCGTGCCCGGCAAGGCGCGAGCAGCAGCTTCGGCTCGGCCCGCAGCCAGAGAACGCGAGCTGTCGCCGGAGCTCGCCTCCGGCGGCCAAGAAACACGAGCTGCGGCCGAACCTCGGGCCCGCGTGGCCAGAAAACACGAGTTTTCGCCGAAACTCGCCTTCCGTGGCCAGAAAACACGAGTTTTCGCCGAAACTCGCGTCCCGTGGCCAGAAAACACGAGTTTTCGCCGAAACTCGCGTCCCGTGGCCAAAAAACACGAGTTCTCGCCGAAACTCGCGTCCCGTGGCCAAAAAACACGAGTTTTCGCCGAAACTCGCGTCCCGTGGCCAAAAAACCCGAGTTGGGGACCACATTTGCGCTGTGAATGGAAATTCCCGGGTGCGCGCTCAGCCGTCGGTCGACTGGCCGGGCAGCGGGCGGCCTTGCTTGATCGCCTCCCACTGGCGCTGGCGGGTCCGGGTCTGACGCTCGCCCCGCTCGGCGATGCGGGCGAGCTCGGCGTTGCACTCGTCGAGGTGGGACCGGAAGTGCTCGGGGCTCAGGCACTCCTGAAAGGTCTCGGAGAAGCTCCCGCAGCGGCGGCGCACCTCGGCGCGCGACGGAAGCTCGGGCCGGTGCTCGCCCGGATCATGCCCGGCCGCGGCGGTCGCGCGCATCACGCCGAGGAGCTGATCGCAGGAGTCGTCGTCCGGATCGACCCGCTGCTCCGCCT
>JAEZBP010000090.1 GCA_023427125.1 Pseudomonadota bacterium
GGAAGAGACGCCCGAGACGCCCGAGCCCAGCGCCACGGAGCCGGCCGCCGAGGCCACCGTGGCGCATTGACACGCCAGACGGCGCTGGGATCCGAGCGCGCATCCTGGCAGACTCCCGGCCGCATGCGGTTTGGTTCCGGCGCTCCGCACCTCCTCGCGCGCCTCGCACACATCGAGGCCCCCTCGAGCGCTGCGGGCCCAGAGAGCGGGGGGAGAGAGGCCAGCACGGCCCCATGACGCTGTGGATCATCGCCGGTGTCGCGGGCGTGATCTTGCTCGCCTCGGTGTACTTCCTGACGCGCAAGCGCGATGACGACGAGCGCTGGAAGGCCCGCCACTCGCACCCGTGGGACAAGCGCGCGGAGGAGCCCCGCGGCACGACCGTCGCGTCGATGCCGCCGCCGGCGGCCGGCATTCCGTTCCGGATGAACCTGAGCGAGGAGCTCGATCGCGCATCGGCGCTCGAGAGCACGGAGCTGTGGGTCGACGACGAGCCGACGGGCCCGGTGGCGAAGATCGTCCTCACCGCCGCCGGCAAGAGCGATCCGGGCAAGAAGCGCGAGCACAACGAGGACTCGATCTTGGTGTGGTCGGAGCAGGAGCTCTACGCGATCGCCGACGGCATGGGCGGCTACGCGGCCGGCGAGGTGGCGTCCCGGCTCGCGATCGAGACGCTCGAGCGCGTGTTCACGACGGGCGAGCTCGGCGAGCTCGAGGAGGAGGGCCTCCCGCGGCGCGGCGCCGAGCTGATGGCCGCGATCCACGTGGCCAACGCCGCCATCCGCGCGGAGGCCGCCGAGGACGATCAGAAGACCGGCATGGGCACCACGCTCGTCGCCGCCCGCTTCTCGCCGGGCCGCAACCGCGTCTACCTCGCGCACGTCGGAGACAGCCGCTGCTATCGGATCCGTGATGGCCACATGCGGCAGCTGACGACCGACCACACGCTCGGCGCGGTCGGCATCGTGGGGAAGGCCGCCAGCAAGCTCAGTCGGGCCGTCGGCGCCTTCGACGAGGTGGAGGTCGACCTGGTCGTCGACGAGCCGCGCCCCGGCGACCACTACCTCCTCTGCTCGGACGGGCTCTACAAGATGCTGAGCGACGCCGACATCCTCGACACGGTCGAGCGTGGCTCCTCGGTCGAGGCGATCGTGGAGGACCTCGTCGCGGGGGCCAACGAGCGCGGCGGTCGTGACAACGTCAGCGTCGTAATGGTCCGCGTCGACGAGCCGGAGATCGATCCCCGCGAGAGCGGGGAACACCGCATCACCGGATAGATCCGACCGCTCCGCCCCGATGTACACGAGAAAGACGCCGAGCGGAGCGGGTCACCTCTCGTCAGTGAGGACGGCGGTGGGGCCGCGGTCATCCCCAAGGGCCGCGTAGCTCGGCCGCTCGCGCGAAGGCGCGCGCCAGCAAGCACAGCGATTGCAGCGTTCTGGCCCATGGACCAACACCTCGACGTCGGCGTGCCGCTCGAGCGGCGCGCGGAGAACGGCAAGTCGGAGACGATTCACGGGCAGGATCACGACAACTTCGCGCCCGTCCTGAAGGAGACAGTCGAGACGCTGCACAAAGGCCGCGTGCCCTTCGCGCTGATCGGCGGCATCGCAGTGTCGAGCTTCGGCCGGCCGCGATGGACCCACGACATCGACGTGCTCATCCGGCCGCACGACGCCGACCGGGCCTTGAACCTGCTGAAACAGCGGGGGTTTCGCACCGAGCGCACCGACCCCTCGTGGCTCTTCAAGGCGTTCAATCGCGACGTCATGGTCGATCTGATCTTCTACTGCACGGGCGGCTTCTACTTCGAGCCGGAGATGATGGAGCGCGCGGTCTGGCGTGAGCTCTTCGGCTCTCGGATGCCGGTCCTCGCGCCCGAGGATCTCCTGCTCTTGAAGGCCGCGGTGCACGATGAGATCGGGCCGCGGCACTGGCACGACGCGCTCGGGATCCTGGCGCGAACGCGCCTCGACTGGGACTACCTGCTCCACCGATCGCAGCGCGCGCCGCGGCGGCTGCTCAGCCTGCTCGTGTATGCGCACTCGATCGACCTCGACGTGCCCAACCACGTCGTGCAGGAGCTCTATCGGCGGGTTTATGATCGCTGAGGCGGGTGTGCGATGAGCACGTGGCAGGAGGACGCGGTCGCGCGCGTGCGCGAGGCGCTCGCCGAGGACGACCGCACGAACACGCTCGACGTGGACGTGAAGGTGCTGCGCGAGGGCAGCCTCGTGCTGACCGGCATGGTCGAGACCGAGGATCGGCGCGGCGAGCTCGAGGAGGTCGCGCGCGGCGCGGTGCCGTCCGGGCTCGTCGTCGTCAACCGCACGAAGCTCGGGCGCTACGAGGTCTCGCCGCGCGCCGCGCCGACCGGCGCCCTGCGCGTCGCCGCGGTGGGCGACATGCATGTCGCCGGAGACTCCGTCGGCGCGTTCGGCGTGCGCGTCGCGTCGATCGCCGATCACGCCGACGTGCTCTTGCTCGCGGGGGACCTCACCCAGCGCGGGAGGGTGAGCGAGGCCATGGTGCTCGCCGACGATCTGCGCGACCTGGCGGTGCCGGTGGTAGCCGTGCTCGGCAACCACGACTACCACGAGGGCGACGAGGCCGAGATCACGAGCGTGCTCGAGGACGCGGGCGTGATCGTGCTCGAGGGCAGGTCGGTGTCGCTGACGCTCCGCGGTCGCACCCTGGGCATCGCCGGCGTGAAGGGCTTCGGCAGCGGCTTCGCGGGTGCATGCGGCAGCGAGTTCGGCGAGCCCGAGATGAAGGCCTACATCCGCCACGCGAAGGAGCAGGCGCGCGTGCTCGAGGAGGGCCTGCGCTCGCTGCGGACCGACGTGCGCGTCGCGCTCACCCACTACTCCCCGGTGGCCGACACGCTCGAGGGCGAGCGCCGCGAGATCTATCCCTTCCTCGGCTCGTACCTGCTCGGCGAGGCGATCGACGCGGCCGGCTGCGATCTGGCGGTGCACGGCCACGCGCACCGCGGCAAGGAGCACGGCGTCACGCCGGCCGGCGTGCCGGTGCGCAACGTCGCCCAGCACGTCATCAAGGAGAGCTACCGCGTCTACCGCGTGGAGGCCGGAGCGCCGGTGACCCTGCAGCCCGCGCTGTTCTGAGCTGCTTGGAGGGGCTGCGGGCCAGGCCCGTGCGGGAGACCCGCACCCTCCTCGGGTCCTGCGGTGCTCCGCACCTCTCGCGCCCGATCCCGCGCCCGCTGCTTGGAGGGTCTTGGGCCCGATCCTCCGGCAGATCCGCGAGGCGGACACGTAACCTCGGACATCGAGCGCAGCCGCTCGACTTCACCGAGCGAGGAGAGAGCGTGACCGGCCCCACCGAGCGCACGGGCGCCTACGGCAGCTTGCTCCCCGCAGCCGACGAGGTCGTGGGTCTCTTGCTCGCGCTGGGGCTCAACTCCATTGCGGGGCTCGGTCCGACTCAGCGACAGTCTCTGGGAAGGCCGGAGGGGCGCGCGTCGTAGACCGTCCCATGTCGTTCGATCTGCACATCCGCGCGCTCGATGCCGAGGCTCACACGCGTGAAGAGATCATTGAACGAGTGCGCTCGAAGCTCGTGAAGCACCCGGTCGAAGTTGTCCCGCTGCCCGGCGAGCGCCTCCTGAGCGTCGGCTTGCCCGGCGGCACGACCGATGAGGTCGCGCGCCGAGTCTACACAGCCTTGTTGGAGCTGGCGAAGGCCCACGGCTATCAGGTGCACGATCCGCAGGCCGGCACGGACGTCGACACGGAGAAGCCCGGAAGGTATCCGCCGGGTTGGGTTCCGTCGTTGACGTTCGCGCAGGTCCGAGCGCTCACCCGAGGCGGTCGGTTCTCGGAGCTGCTTCAGCAGCTCCACCGCGTCAGCGATCCGAACATGACCGATGGACAGGGAGAGCCCCTGCTCAACGCCGTGCTGGCCGACGCCTGCAACCTCGGCCCCACTCGCCCGCACGTCCCGGTGGCCGAGGACGTCGCCTTGGCGCTGCTCGCGCGAGGTGCGGACCCGTTGCGCAAGAAGGAGGGGGGTGTCCACTCCGTCTACTGGGCCGTCATGATCGACTCCCCACGGCTGGTCCTCGCCATCCTGGATTCGCTCGGGGAGGCTGAGCGCGAGGCGGTGCTCGCGGAGAAGCACGACGGGAAGACCTGGCTCGACCGCGCGATCTCGAGTCGCGCCAAGCGCGCCGAGAAGGTCCTCCGCCGCGCAGGGGACAAGTAGGCTCGCGGCGCCGTCCTCCAGCGCCGCGCGCGCCGCGTAGCTCGGCCGAAGCGCGCGCACAGCC
>JAEZBP010000101.1 GCA_023427125.1 Pseudomonadota bacterium
CTTCAACGCCGCCGGGAGAGGAGCGCGCGACCCCCTCGCAGAGCATCATCGCCCGGTCAGCGCCGGATCTTCGTCCACGTCGCTCGGCGGCTGGCCGAGGTCGCGGGGCCGCGACGGTCAGCGACAGCGCTGGGTCTCGTCCCTCCACATCTGGTCGCAGACGCGGGCGCCGTCGCTGTTGCATCCGCCGCCGCCGTACCAGTAGTACATCGACCCCGAGCTCCCGCACCCCGGGACGGAGCTGCGCCAGCGGTTGGTGGTCGGAGGAGCGCACTCGAAACCGGCGACGCCGCAGCCCGACGATCCGCCGTGGGGCCGCTCTCGGTCGTCGCTGCCATTGCAGTTGTAGTCCCAGCTCGAACACACGTTCCTGGAGCTGAAGTAGCTGGACTGCCCCGGGCGCGCGCGGTTGTCCCTGTCGCAGCAGTCGACGGCGGCGCTCGCGGCGAGCCAGCCGGGCGGTCGCGCGCAGGCCTCGGTGGTCGTCGACGGGTGGCGCGCGCCGTCTCCGTCCTCGTCGCGATAGAACGTGGTCGTCACGCCCTCGTCCACCATGTCATCGCAGTCGTTGTCGAGCCCGTCGCACCGCTCGTCGCTGGGACCGACCTCGTCCTCGCACGCGCCCCACGCGCCGGCGACGCAGGTCTGCGTCCCGCGGCTGCACTCCCCGCTGTCGCTGCCGCAGGGCTGCACCTGCCCGCTCACGCAGGCGCAGTGCTCGGGGCTCCTTCCGTCGCAGTTGGCGTCCACCCCGTCGCAGCCCTCGGGCGCGCCGGGGTAGGTGGTCGACGCGGTGGGCGAAGAGGGGTCGTCGTCGCAGTCGCCGGGGAGCAGGGTCCAGCCGTCGAGGTGACCGCAGCCGAGCATCGTCTCCTCGACGGTGCCGTAGCCGTCGTCGTCCTGGTCGCGGTAGTACGTGTTCTGAACCCCCTCGTCGATCATCCCGTCGCAGTCCTCGTCCACCCCATTGCACGACTCGATGCCGCTCGCGTGGACCGTGTTGCGGGCGTCGTCGCAGTCGGTGCCCCGGTTCTCGGTTCCGTCGGCGAAGTAGTTCCAGCACGCCGAGTCGATGTGGCCGTCGCCGTCGCGATCGGGGTCGCCGCTGATGGTGTTGGGGTCGCAGTCCTCGTCGTGCCCCGCCGGGTCGCAGACCTCGGGGTTGCCGGGGAAGCGGTCCGCGTCCTCGTCGTCGCAGTCGTCGCCGTCGCCGCAGCCGATCCGATCGCGCCCATCGCCGTCGGCGTCGGGCTCCGTGCAGTCGGGCGCCTCGCTGCACTCCCGCGTCACTTCGTCGCACGCCTGCCCCTCCGAGCACGGCGCCGTGCCGGCGGCGCAGGTGCCTGCGCAGTGCTCGGCCCCGTTGCAGAAGATGCCGTCGTCGCACTCGCCGTCGGCCGAGCAGCTCACCGCCACGGCCCCGCCGTCGCATGGCGCCGCGTCGCACGCCGCGGCGTCGCCAGGGGTTACGGGGTCGGGGGTGCAGGCGCCGATCGCCAGGCACAGGAGCCCGGCG
This sequence comes from Pseudomonadota bacterium, assembly GCA_023427125.1. Taxonomy (GTDB): domain Bacteria; phylum Myxococcota_A; class Polyangia; order Polyangiales; family Sandaracinaceae; genus JAEZBP01. The sequence continues at coordinate 1,517 of JAEZBP010000101.1, forward strand.
GCGCCCAACGTCATCCGTGTCATCGTCGCGGCCTCCTCTCTCGCGGCGTAGGTTCAGCCAGGACGATACCACCGCGACATGACGAATGTGTCGAGTCGCTCTGCCCGGGGCGCGGTCGCGATTAGGGGTTGTAGCCGAGGATCGAGCCGAGGTGGCGCTCGACCTCGGCGACGCTCACGCCGCGGCGGGCGGCGTAGTCCTCGACCTGCGCGCGATCGATCTTGCCGATCGAGAAGTAGCGGGCCTCGGGGTGCGCGAGGTAGATGCCGCTCACGCTCGCGGGCGGCGTCATCATGAACGACTCGGTGAGATCCATGCCGATCGCGCGGGCGTCGAGCAGCTCGAAGAGCGTGCCCTTGTCGGTGTGGGCGGGGCACGCGGGGTAGCCGAACGCCGGGCGGATGCCGCGGTACTTCTCGTGCAGCAGCTCGTCGTGGGTGAGGGCCTCGTCCGGCGCGTACCACTCGCGGCGCGCCCGCTGGTGCAGGTGCTCGGCGAAGGCCTCGGCGAGCCGATCGGCGAGCACCTTGGCGATGATCGACGAGTAGGGATCGTTGTCCTTCTCGAAGAGCTGCACGAGCTCGAGGGTGCCGAGGCCCGCCGTCACCGCGAAGGCGCCGATGTGATCACTCAGGCCCGAGCCGATCGGCGCGATGTAGTCCGCGAGGCAGAAGTGCGGATCCTTGCTCTCGGCCTTGTCGCGCTGCTGGCGCAGCATCGGGAAGCGCGCCGCCTCGGCGCCGCGGGTCTCGTCGGTGTAGAGGACGATGTCGTTTCCGTCGGAGGCCGCCGGCCAGTAGCCGTAGACGCCGCGCGCCGTCAGCCGCTTCTCGTCGATGATCCGCTTCAGGATCGGCTTGGCGTTGTCGAAGAGCTCGCGCGCGGCCTCGCCGTACTTCGGGTGCTGGAGGATCTCGGGGTAGCGGCCCTTGAGCTCCCACGCGGTGAAGAAGAAGGTCCAGTCGATGTGCTCGACGAGCTCGCCGAGCTCGACGTCGACGACGCGCCGGCCGAGGAAGGGCGGCGCTGCCACGTCCTCCTTCTTCCACTCGATGACCGGCTTGTTCGCGTTGGCCTCGGCGTAGGGGGTCAGCGGCTTCACCGGCCCGCGCGCGTGCAGCTTGCGCAGCGCCTCCTGGTCCTCGCGCGTCTTCTGGACGAAGCCCTCGCGCTGATCGGCCGCGAGCAGCGAAGACACGGTGGCCACCGCGCGCGAGGCGTCGAGCACGTGCACGACCGGCTCGGCGTAGACCGGCGCGATCTTCACCGCGGTGTGCTGGCGGCTCGTCGTCGCGCCGCCGATCAGGAGCGGCAGCTTCATCTTGCGCCGCTGCATCTCGCTCGCGACGTGCACCATCTCGTCGAGGGACGGCGTGATGAGCCCGGAGAGGCCCACCATGTCGACCTCGTGCTCGACCGCCGCGTCGAGGATGCGATCGGCCGAGACCATCACCCCGAGATCGACGACCTCGTAGTTGTTGCAGCCGAGGACCACGCCGACGATGTTCTTGCCGATGTCGTGGACGTCGCCCTTCACGGTGGCCATCACGACCTTGCCGGCGGCCTTCGCCGCGGCCGCGCCCATGCGCTTCTTCTCCTCCTCCATGAAGGGCATGAGGTAGGCGACCGCGCGCTTCATCACCCGCGCGCTCTTGACGACCTGCGGCAGGAACATCTTGCCGGCGCCGAAGAGGTCGCCGACCACGTTCATCCCGTCCATCAGCGGCCCCTCGATCACGTCGAGCGGGCGCGGCAGCTTGGCGCGCGCCTCCTCGGTGTCGGCCTCGATGAAGTCGACGAAGCCGTGCACCAGCGCGTGCGCGAGCCGCTTCTCGACCGGCGCGTCGCGCCAGCGCAGATCGTGCTCGCGCTTCTGGCCCGAGCCCTTCACCCGCTCGGCCAGCTCGACGAGGCGCTCGGTCGCGTCGGGGCGCCGATCGAAGATCACGTCCTCGATGTGCGTGAGCAGCTCCTTGTCGATGTCCTCGTACACGACGAGCTGGCCGGCGTTGACGATGCCCATGTCCATGCCGGCCTTGATGGCGTGGAAGAGGAAGACCGAGTGCATCGCCTCGCGGACGTGGTCGTTGCCGCGGAAGCTGAAGCTCAGGTTCGAGACGCCGCCCGAGACCTTCGCGCCGGGGCAGGTGTCCTTGATGACCTTCGTCGCCTCGATGAAGTCGATCGCGTAGCGCGCGTGCTCCTCGATGCCGGTGGCGATCGCGAAGATGTTCGGGTCGAAGATGATGTCGGTCGGATCGAAGCCGACCTCTTCGGTGAGGATCCGATAGGCGCGCTGGCAGATCGAGATCTTGCGCTCGGTGGTGTCGGCCTGGCCCTTCTCGTCGAAGGCCATCACGACGACCGCCGCGCCGTAGCTGCGGCACGTCTTGGCCTTGGCGATGAAGTCCTCCTCGCCCTCCTTGAGCGAGATCGAGTTCACGACCGACTTGCCCTGCAGGCACTTGAGGCCCGTCTCGAGCACCGTCCACTTGCTCGAGTCGACCATCACCGGGATGCGCGCGATCTCCGGCTCGCCGGCGATGAGCTTGAGGAAGCGATCCATCGCCGCCTCGGAGTCGAGCATCCCCTCGTCCATGTTCACGTCGAGCAGGTTCGCGCCGCCGCGCACCTGATCGAGCGCGACCTCGAGCGCGCTCGTGTAGTCGTCGCCCTTGATCAGCCGCAGGAACTTCCGCGAGCCGGTCACGTTGGTGCGCTCGCCGATCATCTGGAAGTTGCTGTCGGGCCTTATCACCATCGGCTCGAGCCCCGAGAAGCGCGTCAGCGGCTCCGGCTTCTTCGGGACGCGCGGCGCGACGCCCTCGAGCGTCTTCTTGATGGCGGCGATGTGCTCGGGGCGCGTCCCGCAGCAGCCGGCGGCGACGTTGAGCCAGCGCCCGTCGGCGAATTCGCGCAGCAGCGCGGCGGTCGTCTCGGGCGCCTCGTCGTAGCCGCCGAAGGCGTTGGGCAGCCCGGCGTTCGGGTAGACGCTGATGCGGGTGTCGGCGATGCCGACGAGCTCGGCGAGGAAGGGCCGCATCTCGCGGGCGCCGAGCGAGCAGTTGATGCCGACGCTCAGCGGCTTGGCGTGCTGGACGCTCAGCCAGAACGCCTCGACGGTCTGCCCGCTCAGCGTGCGGCCGC
>JAEZBP010000145.1 GCA_023427125.1 Pseudomonadota bacterium
CGTCGTTGCGCGTCGAGAGCGCGCGCATGCTGTTGAACCCGGCGACGACCAGCCTCCGGATCACCGCCTCCGAGCCGCCGCAGATCGCGTAGTCGGCGCGGCCCTCGCGAATCGCGCGGTACGCCTCGCCCACCGCGTGCGAGCCGGAGGTGCACGCGCTGGCGGGCGCGAAGCTCGGCCCGCGCAGGCCGAAGCGGATCGCGACCTCGCCGGTCGCGATGTTCGGCGCGGTCCGCAGGATGAAGAAGGGCGAGACGCGCCGGGCGCCCTGCCCATCGAGCGTGGCCTGCGCGTCGACGATCTCACCGAGGCCGCCGATCGCGACGCCGATGAAGCACGCCCCGCGGCGCCCCTCCTCGGGCTCGAGGCCGGCGGCGCGGGCCGCCATCGTCGAGGCGGCGACGGCGAGGTGCGTGAAGCGCCCGTTGCGCCGCAGCTCGACCGCGTCCCAGTAGAGCGCAGGATCGAAGTCGCGGCACTGCCCGGCGAAGCGGGTCTTCAGGTCGGCGGTCTCGAAGCCCTCGATCGGCGCGACGCCGCTCCGGCCCGCGAGGAGCGCGCTCCACGTGCTGTCCAGGGTGGCGCCGCACGGGGTGACCGCGCCGGCGCCGGTGACGACGACTCTTCGATGCATCGGATCGCGCCGTCGTAGCGTCCGCCGAGGCCCCGCGCCATCCGGAACGAGCCTCCGCGCCGCTTCACCCTCGCCCGTCCACCGCAAACCGGAACGAACGCCGGGCCGGGGGTACTATGATGCGATCCCGATGCGCGAAGTGCCGGTGCTGCTCTTCAGGTCGATGCGCAGGATGCTCGAGCGCTACGGCATCCACACCGCCCCCTGCCTGGAGGATCTTCCGCTGGCTCGGGTGCCGGCCTGGGCCATCGGAGGCCGGGTGGACTGGAACGATCTCGCGATCTTCCTCGAGCGCAGCACGGCGCACCTCACGCCCGAGGAGCAGGAGCGGGTCGGCGAGCTCTACCCGCTCGAGAACCACTTCGTGCAGTACCTGGTGCGGAGCACGCTCTCACCGCGGCTGCTCCATCGGATCGGCTGGGCGAGCACGAAGCGCGCGTTTCCGCACATGGACATCGGCGTCGACGAGATCACCGATCAGCTCGTCGCCATCCACATGGAGCTCCCGCGGGAGCACCGCGGGAGCGCGTTCTTCTTCCGCGCCACGGTGGGCGAGTGCCGCACGCTGACCGAGCTGCTCGGGCTCGGGCCGTCGCTCGTCACCGCCGACGTAGGACCGTGGCACGGGCGCTACGTCGTACGTTTCCCCGGCGCGCTCGCGGAGGACGATGGCTTCGAGAGTCAGCGCTTGCTCCTCGACCGGCGCTGGAAGCTCCCGACCTTGATCGCGTGGTTGTTCGGACACGAAGTGGAAGGGAGCGACGCGGCGCTGCTCGACCGCCTCGAGCGCGCCCATGGGCTCAGCGCGGCCGAGGCCACGACCGTCGTGCGGCTCGGACGCGGCGTCAGCGTCCCCGAGATCGCCTACGAGCTCGGCCTGGGCGTGAGCGAGGTCGAGCGTCTGCTGCGGCAGGAGCACGAGCGGATCGGCGAGGCCGTGCGCGCCGAGCTCGTCGCGCACCTCACCCGCTCGGCCTGACTCCGGCGGCGCCCTTCGTGACCTCTCGCGTGCCTTCAGCGAGGCTGGAGCAGTTCGAGGCCCCGCAGCATCCGCGCGACCTCGCGGAAGCCCTCGGCGCGGCCGAACTGAAGCAGATGCCCGCCGGGGAACACCCGCACCCTCGCTCCGAAGTGCGCGGCGAGCCGCTCCGCGTGCGACGCCGGCGTGATGCGGTCGGCCTCACCGGCCAGGATCAGGAGGCGCGCGCGATCGACGCACGCAGGCCGCGCGAAGGGGCTGACCGGCCAGTGCGCTTGCTCGAGCGCGGCGTGCTGCGCGCGCTGCTCGTCCTCGCTCCCGACCAAGCGCCCGGCGTCGCGCGCGAAGTCGGCGATCGACGCGAGCGGGATCATCGGGACGCCGAACGCGAGCTCCCGATCGGCCGTCATCGCGAGCGCGGTGGTGTAGCCGCCGAGGCTCATGCCCATCGCGCCCACCGCCTCGGCGCCCCGCTCCATCAGCGCGCGCCGGAGCGAGATCAGATCCCACATCGCTTGACGGAAGCCCTCGACGTTGAGGCGCGGATCGCTCGAGGGAAAGAGCGGCCGCTTGCCGCGCACGCCGCGAGGGCCGTGGAAGGGCAGCACCGGGATCGCCAGATCGAGGCCGAGCCGCTCGAACATCCAGCGCACCGGCCACGCGCGCTCCTCGACCCGATAGCTCCCGCCGAGGTAGCCGTGGATCAGGATCGCGGCCGGGCGCGGCCGGTCGTGCAGCCAGAGCCGCGCGGCGGCCCACTCGTTCGGCGCCGGCGCGAGGTAGCGCCGACGGACCTCCGGATCGGACGACGCGGGGTCGTACGCGGAGCGCCAGCGAACATCGATCACGCGACCGCCGGGCAGCGCGCGGACGTGCTGCTCTTCCCAGGAGCCGCGGGCGCCGGCGCTCCCGAAGAAGACCTCCGGCGGCCCATCGAAGGGAGGCCCCGCGTGCAGCGCGCCGAGCGCGCCGAGCGTCTCCATCCGCTCCGCGTGATCGAGGGACTCGGCGCGCGATCGCGCTCGTGATCGACGCGAGCGGCCCAGCGCCAGCGCGGCGCACACCTCGTCCACCCGAGACGCCAGGGACCCGCGCGCGAGCCGAACGACCATGATCGAAACGGTAGTCTCCGGCCGCTACGCTGCCAATCAGCCGCGCCGCCGATCAGCCGCGCCGCCGATCAACGCCGCAGGCGCTCGAGCAGGGACTTGGCGGCGCTCGGATCGGTGAGGGCGCGCTCGAGCTGTGCGCGCTCGGGCTCGTCGAGGGGGCGGCCCGCGAGCTTCTCCAGGTGGCGCAGCACCCGAAGCAGCTCGGCGCGCGGTGGTCGCTTCTTCTTCGGCTTGGGCTGCGGCTTCGTCGCCTCCCAGCGCGGAGCGCGCGGGGC
>JAEZBP010000148.1 GCA_023427125.1 Pseudomonadota bacterium
CGCTGTGCCGCGGGAGCTCGAGGCCGAAGCTGGCGAGCACGTCCATCACGAAGCGCGAGCAGTCGAGGCCGCCCTCGTGCCCTCCCCAGCGGTAGGGCCTGTCGATGCGCGCGAACGCCTCCTCGAGGAGGGCGCGCCGCGTCAGCGGCCGGAGCGCGGGCGCGAGGCCCTCGGCCGGCGCTCGATGGACGCCCGCGGCGTCGGCGAAGAGGACCGCGCCGTCATCGGAGGGGAGGAGCGCCTCGGTCTCGAGCTCGACGCTCGCGCCGTCCGGCGAGGCGAGCCTCGTGCCCGCCGGCGCCCGGACGATCGGCCCCTCGAGGATCGCCGTCGTCGACTCCTCCGCGAGCGCCGGCGAGAGCGGCGCGTCGGCGGCGATCCAGCCGAGCGCGTAGCGGGTGCGCGCGAGGTGCATCCCGTTCGGCCACCGCATGAGGAGCTGCACCGGCTCCTGCGCGCGGATCTGGGAGCACGCGTTGCGATCGAAGGCGGCGTCGATCGGCGCCTTGAAGAGGCCGGCCTCGCGCGGGCCGCAGCGGAGCGCGATCGGGCCGATCGCGACGCGCAGCTTCGCGGTGGCGAGGACCGGGAGATCGGCGAAGGCGCCGGCCTCGTCGGCGTCGAGCCGCGCGCCCTCGGCGTCGACGTACTCACACGACGCGATGCGCTCGCGCAGATAGGCGAGCCGCGTCGCGACCTCGCGGCTCAGGCGCTCGGCCGGCGGCGCCTCGGCGAGCGACGCGCGATCGATCGGCAGGCCGTTCTCGGGGTCCGAGGTGAGCGCGCGATCGTGCGCCACGATCTCGGGCGGCGTGAGGAGCGGCTCGTCGAGCCCCTCGGTGCGCTCGAGCCAGTACGCGAGCGTCAGCTCCGCCGGCGCGACGCCGGGCAACGGGTGGGGCGCCGGGGCCATCGCCGGGCAGCTCGCCGCGCGCTCCTCGCCGCTCGCCTCGTGGCCCTCGCTCGTCCGGCTCTCGGCCTCGCCCGCGCGGCCGGCGCACGCCACGACGAAGAGCGCGAGAGCGAGATGGAGAGGTGCGCGCATGCTCGACCGGAAGGATAGCTGGGCCCCGAGGATCCCGCAGTTTCCCAACGGGCGACCGGACGGCCCGGATTCCCAGCTCTCCCGGCCCGAGTCAGCGCATGCCGACGGTCGAGTCGTGCCTCGTGATCCAGGGGCCGCTCGGGCCGCTCAGGTCGGCGATGGTGCAGCCCGTCCCCGTGATGGTGACGTCGGCGACGCGCCAGAAGTCGTTGCTCGAGGGGCCGCCGCGGTCGCGGAGGGTGACCGGGCCGAAGGTGCGCCGCGGCTCGGTGGTCGAGCCCCCGCAGTAGATCCGCACCGTGATCCGGTGGGCGGCGCCTCCCGAGTAGGCGTGGACGCCGATGCGGTAGGTGCCCGGCACCGGCGTCGCGATGTTGATGTTCTCGGGCCCGAAGCCCGTGAGGTCGTCGATGTCGAGGCGGGGGTTGTCGTCGGTGCCGGGGCCGCCCCACTCGAGGTTGTGACCGTTGGAGACGTTGCAGTTCGCGTAGTAGCAGTCGCCGTCGCTGGTCCACCTCGTGGCGGTCGGGCTCAAGAGGTGGAGGTCCATGTCGCCGGTGGGCGTGTCCCAGAACATCTCGACGCGGAGGCCGTCGACGTTGCCGGCATTGACGCGCGTCGTGCACGTGCCGGTCATGCCGTCGTCGTCGGTCGCCGTCACGGTGAGCGAGTACACGCCGGCGATGTCGGGCGTGAAGCGCGTCATCGGGCGGTCGAGCGGCGCGGGCGGCGAGGCCCCCGAGCCGGGCGGGCGGGTGTCGACGCGCCAAGCCCAGCGCACGATGACGCCGTCGTCGACGGCGCTCGCCGCGATGTGCACCGGCGTCAGCGGCCTGCCCTCGATCACCGCCGGGCAGGTCACCTCGGGCGGGGTCGGCGTCGCGTTCACGGTGATCTCGCAGCTCGCGCTCGCGCCCTCGACGTCGGTCGCCGTGAAGCGGAGGCGATAGCGCCCGCGACGATCGGGCGTGAGCGTCGTGATCTCGGTGTTCGGCGGCGTGGGCGACGCGGTGCTCATCGGAGGGCGCTCGAGCAGCTCCCAGCGGCGCGACGCGACGCCGACGTCGTCGGTGGCGATCGCGCGCACCGTCACGGGCCGGCGGGTGGGGGCGTTGATCGTCGGCCCCTCGCAGCGCACCTCGGGCGGCCCGGTGACGAGCACGGTGATCTCGCAGCTGCCGGTCGCCATGTCGGCGTCGACGACGGTCAGCCGCAGGACGTGCGGGCCGCGCGCGAACGAGACGAGCTCGGCGAGGGGCCCGTCGGCGCCGCTCAAGGTCGGCATCGCGCCCGGCGGCGAGGACAGCAGCTCCCACCGCCACGCCACGATCGCCTCGTCGTCGAAGCCGTCGCCCTCGAGGACGATCGGCGTGCCCACCGACGTGTAGAGCTCCTCCTCCGGGCAGATGGCGACCGGAGGGCCGACGATCGCCTGGACGTCGACGTCGCAGCTCGCGCGGCGCCCGCCCGCGTCGAGCGCGGTGAAGCGCATGAGGACGCTCCCCTCGACGTCGGGCGTGACCACGATGACGCGCGGGTCGGGCGAGGCCGAGAGGAGCGGCGTCGATCCCGGCGGGCTCGCGACGAGCTCCCAGCTCTCCGAGACGAGCGGGTCGGGCCCGCTCGAGGCGGCCTCGAGGGTGACGGGGCGCCGGGGCGACGTGTAGGCGGGGGAGCGGCCGCAGTCGACGACGAGCGTGCCTCCGTCGGGGGGCCCGGAGTCCACCCCGGCGTCGAGGCCGCCGTCCTCGCGCTGCCCTCCGTCGCCGCGCGGCTCGGGCCTGTCGAGGGAGCTCTTGGCGCCGCAGCCGAGCAGGGTGGCGAGGAGGGCGGCGAGCAGCGCGGGCGGCGTTCTCTTCATGACGGGTCCTCTCGTGAGCACGAGAAGTGGTCGGATCACAGGGCAGGGTAGCGCGCCGGGGGGTGACGACGCTCGTAAGGTGTATCGCTCGACGAGCATCGGGAGTACAGTCACGCCTGTGGCGGGGACGTCGAATGCACTGACCCGGTCGGCCGAAGAGACGCTGGACGCGCTGCCGGATCCGGTCCTCGCGTGCGGATCCGACCAACGGCTCACCTACGTCAACACCGCGGCCGCGCGGCTGCTCGGCGAGCCGGCGGAGGCGCTGATCGGCCGGCCCGCCGCGAGCATCCTCCCGCCGCGGCTGCGCGAGATCGACGGCGCCCCCTTCTTCGAGTGGCTCGCCCGCGAGTCCCGCGAGCACGGCCGCGCGATCCGCGCGCCGGTGCGGCGGGCCGACGGCGTGGAGATCCACCAGTCGTTCCGCGTCTCCGTGCGCACGGGCAGCGGAGGCGCGTCCTTCGTCGTCGTGCTGCTGCGGGGCGGCGTCGAGGAGCTCGACCTCTCGGCGGATCCGCTCCGCGAGAGCTCCGGGCGGCTGCCGCCGGAGACGAGCAACCAGGCGGCCTTCGAGGCCGTCCCGGTGGGCGTCCTCTACTTCGACGCGCGCGGGTGCATCACCGCCTGCAACGCGATGCTCGCCGCGCAGCTCGCGAGCTCGAGGGAGCTGCTCGTCGGGCTCGACATGCTGACGCTGCCGAACGCCGCGGTCCGCCGCGCGGTCGAGGAGGCGCTCGCCGGGCGCGACGGCCACTTCGACGGCGAGTACCTCTCCGCGACCGGCGGGCGCCGCCGCCTCTATCGCGCGCTCTTCTCGCCGATCGTGCGCGACGGGCGGGTCGAGGGCGGGGTGGGGATCGTCGACGACGTGACCGAGCGAAAGGAGATCGAGGCGCGCCTCGCGCAGGGCGAGCGGATGGCCTCGCTCGGGCGGCTCGCCGCCGGCGTCGCGCACGAGATCAACAACCCGCTGGCCTACGTGCGCACGAGCCTCGACGTCGCGCGGCGGGAGATCGAGCGCTACTCGCGGGACGGCGACGCCAAGCGGCTCGAGAAGCTGCTCGAGCTCCTCGAGCACGCCGACGACGGCGTCGAGCGCGTGCGGGTGATCGCGAACGACCTCAAGACCTTCTCCCGCGGCGACGAGGGGAGCTGGACGGCGGTCGAGCTCTCTCGGGTGGTGGAGACCGCCGTGAACCTCGCGTGGAACGAGATCCGGCATCGCGCGCAGCTCGTCCGGCAGCTCGGCGCGCTCCCGCCGGTGATGGGGAGCGAGTCGCGCTACGTGCAGGTGGTGGTGAACCTCCTCCTGAACGCCGCGCAGGCGATCGAGGAGGGGGACGCGCAGCGCCACCGCATCGTCGTCCGCACCGGGCGGGTGCCGCCGGATCGGGTGTTCCTCGAGGTGGAGGACACCGGGCGCGGCATCGACGCCGACCGGATCGAGCACGTCTTCGAGCCCTTCTGGACCAGCAAGCCGAAGGGCATCGGGACCGGGCTCGGCTTGTCGATCTGCCACGGCATCGTGACCTCGGCGGGCGGCGAGATCCGGGTGGCGCGGAGCGAGCCCGGGCGGGGGAGCACGTTCCGCATCGAGCTGCCGGTGGCTCCGGAGGGGGCGTTTCCTTCGCACGGGCGGGCCGCGCGGGTGGACGCGCCGGTCGGCGGGTCGCGGCGGACGCGGATCTTGGTGGTCGACGACGAGCCGAAGCTCGGCCAGACGCTCGCGCTGGCGCTCGGGGAGCGCTTCGAGGTGGAGGTGGTCGACAACGGGCGCGACGCGCAGCTCGCGCTCGAGGGGGACGGGGCTTTCGATCTGGTGCTCTGCGATCTGATGATGCCGGAGGTGAGCGGGATGGATCTCTACGAGCGGGTGTCGGAGACGCGGCCGGCGCTCGCTTCCCGCTTCGTGTTCATGACGGGCGGGGCGTTCACGGAGCGGGCGCGGGAGTTCTTGAAGGCGCATCGGCTGCGCCGGATCGAGAAGCCGTTCACGCTCGAGCGGGTCGAGGAGCTGCTGGCCGAGGCGCAGAACGTCTCTCTCTAGCCTTTCCCCTTGGCGGGGCTCCCGTCCTAACTCTTCCGAGGGGGTCGGGGCCCCGCCTTCGGCGGGGCTCCCGTCCTAACTTTTCCGAGGGGGTCGGGGCCCCGCCTTCGGCGGGGCTCCCGTCCGTCCGCTCCGAGTCGGGCTGCCGCGCATGCCGGCCGGCCGGGAGGGCCTGCTCGACGCGGCGCCTGCTCCGCCCAAGACGCTCCGTCGGATGCGCCTTCGGCGCTTCCGACGGCGCCTTGGGCGTCGGAGGCGCTCCCGCGCGGCCCGGCAAGCAGGGCGCGCACACGGCATGACGGCTGCCGCCCACCGCGACTCCCACGGAACGAGCTCCGCCGCCCTCCTCGACGTGAAGGTCGCGGTGTTCGTGAGCGTCGCCGTGAGATGGACTGCGACCTGGTCCTCCACGGCGACTCGGGCCATGCAGTAGCCATGGCGTTCATCAAGTGTCCGAAGCACGGCGGCCAGATCGCGGCCCCATTCTGCGAGCACGCCGCCCTCGCGATCGCCGAGGGGCGGCCACTCGTGCTGTACCTCCAGCGCGAAAAGAAGTGGGGGGATTGGTTCACGCTGTGCGACCTGTGCGTGCGCCACCTCGACGCCCCCAGCATCCTCGAGAACCTGGAGCTGGTATGCGAGGAATGCATCGTCGAGTGGGCGGAGGTCACGAACAGCGACTACGTCCGCCGATGCCAGAACCCCAAGCCCGAGCTCCCTGCGGAGTAGCCCGCCTCCATCGATCCACAGACGCCGCGCAAGCGCGAGGAGCTCGGGGGCAATCGGGACAACGATGGCATGAAGTGATCGCGACCGTCGTGGGCTCGTGATCGTCCCTCGTGCTAGCCCGGCTGCCGAGGGCCTCGTAAGCTGTGGGCGTGACCTCCGCAGCCAAGAAGATCCTCGACGAGGCGCTGGCGTTGCCCGAGGAGGACCGCGCCACGATCGTGGACGCGCTCAGCGAGAGCCTGCGCGATCTCGAAGAGCTCAGCCCGGAGTGGAGGGCCGAGATCGCACGTCGCATCGACGCCATCGAGCGAGGGGAGTCCCACGTCATTCCCGGCGATGAGGTCGAGGCGCGGATCGAACGCGCGCTGAGCAAGCGCTGATGCGCCTGCCGTTCGCGGCCGGCGCCGCCGACGAGCTCGAGGCGGCCGCCCTCTGGTACGAGGGCGAGCGAGAGGGGTACGGGCGGCTGCTCATGTCCGAGGTCGCCCGCAGCGTGGCGCGCGCCGCACGGCTGCCCGAGAGCGGCGCGACGGTCGCTGGGATCACGCCCGAGCTCGACGTCCGCAGATTCGCCGTCCGCAGGTTCCCGTACTCGGTGGTGACGGCGCTCGTCCTCGGTCGACGGACGGTGATCGCGGTGGCGCATCACCGACGCGCTCCAGGGTATTGGCGCGAGCGACTCGAGTAGCGGCGCCCGAACGCTCCGCGGAGCGCCACCAGTTCCTCGACCGCGCCACCCGCAATTGGGCTCGCGGCGCCCGTGCGTTCATATTCCGTGCGCGGGAAGCATGGCTCACGACCACGTCCACCACGGCCACGGGCACGCGCATGGGCACGGCCACAAGCACGCGGGGCACTCGCACGATCACGCGCAGCACGCGCCGCGGCGGGCGCTGACGATCGCGCTCGCGCTGACGGCGTCGTTCATGATCGTCGAGGTCGTCGTCGGCTTCTGGTCCGGCAGCCTCGCGCTGCTCGCCGACGCGGGGCACATGCTCAACGACGCTGCCGCGCTCGCGCTCTCGCTCGTCGTCACCTGGATCGCCGCGCGGCCCCGCACGACCAAGCACACCTTCGGCTACCGCCGGGCCGAGGTGATGGGGGCGCTCCTCAACGCGGCCGCCCTCGGCGTCGCCGGGGTGCTGGTGATCGCCGAGGCGATCGAGCGGCTCGAGGACCCGCCGGCGATCCGCGGGCTCGGGCTCATCGTCACCGCCGGGCTCGGTCTGGTCGTCAACCTGGTGTCCGCGTGGGTGCTCGCGAGCCAGGGCGGCGGATCGATCAACGTGCGCGCCGCCCTCTTCCACGTGCTGAGCGACGCGCTCGGCTCGGTCGCCGCGCTCGTCGCCGGCGGGCTCGTGCTCGGCCTCGGCTTCACGCTCGCCGATCCGATCGCGTCGCTCACCATCGCCGTCCTCATCCTCTGGGGCGCGGTGCGCCTCCTCCGCGACACGACGCACGTGCTGATGGAGGGCGCGCCCGAGGGCGTGAAGGTCGACGAGCTCGAGGCGACCATCCGCGCGACCGAGGGCGTCACCGACGTGCACGATCTGCACGTGTGGTCGCTCGTGCCCGGCGAGGTGCTCCTGAGCGCCCACGTGGTGCTGCGCCAGGGCGCGCACGGCACCGACGTCGCCCGCATGGTCTCCGAGCGGCTCGCCAAGCTCCACGCGATCAGCCACGCGACCATCCAGCCCGAGGCCCCGCCCCCGAGCCTGGTGGAGCTGCGCCGCAAAGGATGATCTCCGACGTCTGCGGCGATATCCCAATCCGAAGACCAGGGGCTCCTCGATCCGTCGAGCCGCGATGCCCCGAGCAGCCCCGAGGCTGCTCCGCCAGCGTGCCCCGATACCACCAGCGAAGGACACGGGCTGCTCGGCCCATCGACCCGCGACGCCCCGAGCAGCCCCGAGGCTGCTCCGCTGAGGTGCGCCCATACCCCCAGCGGAGGACGGCGGCTGCTCGGAGGATCAGCGCGCACCGCCTCCGGCAGCCGGACCGAGACAGTTTGTCACACTGCGCCATGCCTCGAGCAGCCTCGGGGTTGCTCGAGGGACCTCGCGACACCCCCTCGAGCTGCCTCCAGGTTGCTCGAGGGACCTCGCGACACCCCCTCGAGCTGCCTCGGGGATGCCCGAGGGGCCTCGCGACACCCGCTCGAGCTGCCTCGGGGATGCTCGAGGGAAGGCGCACCACCCTCTCGAGCTGCCTCCGGGTTGCTCGAGGGACCTCGCGCCACCCTCTCGAGCTGCCTCGGGGATGCTCGAGGGAAGGCGCGCCACCCTCTCGAGCTAGCTCGTAGGCGAAGACGTGCACCTCGGTCTCCGCGCTGACCCCGCCGATGCCCGGCGAGTAGTCGTCGCCGAGCACGTACGCGCGCGCCTGGCCGCCCGCCTTGACGATCAGGGCCGTGCGCCAGTCCTCGCCGGTACCCCGAGGCCAGCCGCGCCGACCCGCTCACGGCTGCTCGAGGCCGCGCAGGGCGCGCCAGCTTCGGCCGTCCTCGCTCGCGATGACGCGCAGGTCGCCGTCCTGGCGGGTGACGAGCACCGCGCGCTCGTCGTCGGCGGCCAGGGTCGGCGC
>JAEZBP010000150.1 GCA_023427125.1 Pseudomonadota bacterium
ACCCCGCGCGCGCCGCCGGCCCCCCAGGCCCACGCCGGGATGCCCGGGCGCGCCGGCATCTTCAGCTCGGGCGGGGGAGGGGAGAGCGCGAGCGCCTCGTCCTCCTCCTCGGGCGGAGGCTTCGACGGCGTGCGCGCCGGCACCTCCTGCGAGTAGCCGAGCGTCGCGCGCGCTCCGTCGGAGAGCGTCTTGGCGCGCGCCGCGGTGGTGCCGCCGCCGAGCCGCTGCACCAGCTCGTGCCGCAGCGCCTCCGACGTCGGGAAGCGCTGCTCGGGATCGCGATGGAGGGCGCGCTCGACGAGCGCGCGCCACGCCTCCTCGAGCTCGGGCCGGCGCACCGAGAGCGGCACGTACTCGCCCGCGCCGATCTTCACGAAGAGCGCGCCGACGCTCTCGGCCTCGAAGGGCAGCCGGCCGGTCAGCGCCTCGTACATCATCACGCCCATCGCGTAGACGTCGGTGCGGGCGTCGACCGCGCGCCCCGCCGCCTGCTCGGGCGACATGTAGTAGGGCGTGCCGACCAGGGTGCCCTCGATCGTGAGGCGGGTGGGCGAGTCCTCCGCCTCCTCGAACTTCGAGACGCCGAAGTCGAGGATCTTCACCCGCTCGCGATCCTCCTCCTGGATCACGAAGATGTTCTCGGGCTTCAGATCGCGGTGGACGATGTTGGCGGCGTGGGCGACCGACATGCCCTCGGCCACCTGGCTCATGATCTCGGCCAGGCGCCGCGGCGCGAGGCGCCCCTCGTCCTGCATCAGCTGGTAGAGCGAGCGCCCCTCGAGCAGCTCCATCAGGACGTACGCCGAGCCGTCCTCGAGCCGGCCCGCGTCGTAGGTCTCGACGACGTAGGGCGACTGCAGGGTGCCCGCGACCTTCGCCTCGCGCAGCAGCCGCTTCATGAAGCGCGGGCGGTCGGCGTACTTGGCGTGGACGACCTTCAGCGCGCGGCGGTGGCCGGTCAGCCGGTGCACGACCTCGTAGACGACGCCCATCCCGCCGCCGCCGATCTTGCGGAGCACCTCGAGCTTGCCGAGGAGGATCTTGCCGACGAGGTCTTCGGGCTCGGCCATCGCTCACTCCACCCTACGCCCTCCCGCCCCTGCGTTTCCACCTCTCCAGCGCAGCGCGCCGAGCTCGAGCAGCACGAGCACGGCGGCGCGCCCGTCCTCGCGGCTCGCGGCGAGCCCCTCGAGCTCGCGCAGCGAGCGGGGCGCGGTGCAGGCGGTGAACGGCGCCACGAGCCGATCGGGCAGCCGCAGGCCGTCGACGTCGGCGGTCGCTTGCTCGAGGACCGCGCGCTCGCGGGCCTGGAAGCGCGCGTCCTCCAGGCCCGCCGCGATGCGCCGCGCCGCGCCGCCGAGGAGCACGTCCCACGGGTCGAGGCGCAGCGGGAAGGCGCGCTCGGGGCGCTCCACGCCGCGGTAGAGCGCCGCGTGGCCGGAGGTCCAGGTGAAGAGGCCGAGGAGCTTCTCCTTCACCTGATCCGAGATGTAGCGGAAGACCTGCACCGGCTCGCAGAGGCCGAGCGCGACGAGCGTCTCGCCGAGGCGGCCCTCGAAGCGCGGCATCAAGGCGAGGGCCATGTCGAGCTCGGCGCGATCGATGACGCCCTTGTCGACGAGCATCTCGCCGAGCAGCTCGTCCGGCTGGTTCGAGGTGACGAAGATCGGGACGCCGCCCTCGAGGTAGACCTCCTTGCGCACCCCGCTCTGCTCGCAGAGGAGCAGGCCGTCGTCCCTCGCGATCAGCACGTCGATGAGCACGTGCACGATCGAGCGGGCGCCGAGGTCGTAGAGCTCGCTCGTCTCGGCCATCTGGGTGCGGCGGCGCGCGCCCGGGGTGCGGGTCGAGGGCGGCAGGTGGCGGGCGAGCTCGGCGACGCTCGCGACGGCCCGCGGCGCTCCGTCGGCCTGGCGCACGCGATCGGTGGCGGAGACCTCGCCGGTGGTGATGGCGCGGACGAGCTCGGCGTGGGTGACCGCGCGCAGCTTGCCGGTGCTCCCGAGCTGGAAGGGCTGCGTCTCGTCGCGCGGCTCGGGCTCGGGGGGCGCGTCCGGCGTGATGGCCTCGATCATCCGCGCGTCCGCCTCGATGGTCTGCGCGAGCGAGGTGCGATCGCGCGTCTCTCCGCCGGCGTCGAGGGCCATGACGACGAGCGCGCCGAGCTCGGCGCGGAGCCGCTCGATCGGCTCGTCGACGAAGGGCAGCAGCGCCTCGCGCAGGGCGAGGGCCGAGGCGATGCGCTTGTCCGGCGAGCGCTCGAGGCCGGCGAGGACGACCTCGCCGAGCCCGCCGGGCAGGCGCGGGAGCACGGCGCGGAAGCCGCTCACGTCGCCGTCGCGGATCGCGAGCAGGACGCCGATCTCGGTGCCGCCGGCGAAGAGCGGCCGACCCATGAGCAGCTCCGCGATCACCACCGCGGCCGCGAAGACGTCGCCGCGCTGATCGACCGCGCGCCCCGCGACCTGCTCGGGCGGCAGGTAGCCGAGCTTGCCCTTCGCGCGGAAGCCGCCCTGGCGCCGCTGGCTCTCGATCATCGCGGCGCGCGCGATGCCGAGATCGCCGAGCTTCACGTCGCCGTGCACCGAGAGGAAGAGGTTCGAGGGGCTGACGTCGCGGTGCACGACGTGGAGCCGCTCGCCCTGCGCGCCGGTGACGGCGTGGACGGCGGCGAGGCCGGCGAGCAGCTCGGTGCCGAGCCAGACGGCGGTCGCCGTGCGCAGGGTGCGCCCCTCCTGGCGCAGCCAGCGCGCGAGGCGGAAGAGGTCGACGCCGAAGACGTACTCGAGGACGAGGTAGGGCGTGTCGCCGTCGAGGCCGTGATCGAGCGCGAGGACGACGTTCGGGTGATCGATGCGCCGGCCGAGCTCGGCCTCGTGATCGAACATCGCGCGCTGCTCGGGGTCGCCGACGAGCGTGGGGAGCAGGCGCTTGATGACGACCGCGCGATCGCCGCCGGCCGCCTGCGGCCAGAGCGCCCGATAGACCTCGGCCATCCCTCCGACGGCGATGCGATGCGCCAGCCGGTAGGGGCCGATGTCACACGTGGGCGTCTCGTCGAGCGGCGGCCTCGCCATGTCATGGGCCCGCGTCGGTGATCGGGAGGCAGCGGTGGTTCGCCGAGCAATGGCGCAGCGGATCGCAGTCGAGGTCGTCGACGCACTCGAGGCGGCAGCGCTGCTCCTCGTCGCAGATGTAGGGCTCGCCGCAGTCGCTGTTGTAGATGCAGAGCTCGGGGATGGCCTCGACGCACGCCCGCGCCCCGCCGGCCTCCTCGTCGACCTCGCAGCGCGCGCCGGCCGGGCAGTCGCGGTCCTCGGCGCACTCGGTCGTGCAGGTGCCGAAGCGGCAGGCGAGCCCCGTCGGGCAGTCGCTCGAGAGCGCGCACATGCTCTCCTCGGGGAGCTGGCAGACGTCGCCGGTGCTCTGGCGGAGGCAGAGCAGGCCCGCGGCGCAGTCGCGCGAGTCGATGCACTGGCGGCGGCAGCGCTCGAGCCCGCAGACGAGCGGCTCGGCGCAGTCGCTGTTGAGCGAGCAGGGGCCGCCGACGGTGAAGTCCGGTCGATCGCACGCGACGAGGCAAGCGAGCAGCGAGAGCGCGAAGGCGAGCGCGCGGCTCATAGGCCCACCACCTCGACCGGCGTCCAGGTCGTCGTCATCGAGTCGTCCCCGAGCTGCCCGTCACCGTTGTCGCCGAAGCAGAGGTGGACGCCGGAGGCGGTGCGCGCGCAGGTGTGCGCCGTGCCGGCCGCGAGCTCGTCGATCGGATCGATCGGGTCGAGCCCGACCACCTCCGCGGGCTCGTACACGTAGGTCTCGGTGAAGCGGTTGCGGCCCGCCTGGCCGAGGTTGTTCTCGCCCCAGCAGTAGAGGGCGCCGCCGCGCGTGCGCGCGCAGGCGAACGCGCTCCCGGCGGCGATCTGGACCACCTCGGCCGGGATGGGGGAGGTCGGCGTCGGGACGAGGACGCGCAGCTCGCCCGAGTCTCCGCGCCCGATCTGACCGAACGCGTCGGAGCCCCAGCACCACACGGTCCCATCGCGCCGGAGCGCGCACGTGTGGGAGCTCCCCGTCGCCACGTCCACCGCGTCGGCGATGCCGGGCACCAGCGCCGGGGTCAGCACGTTGCCGGTCCCGCTCCCGACCTGGCCCTCTCCGTTCGCGCCGAAGCACGCGATCGCGCCGCTCGCGAGGAGCGCGCACGTGTGCACGCTGTGGGTGTCGACGCGCACCGCCAGCTCCGGGAGCGTCACGAGGGTGGGCCGGACGCGGGTCGAGTTGTCGCCGAGGCCGAGCTGCCCACTGCCGTTGCCGCCCCAGCAGTAGAGGGCCCCCTCGACGATCGCGCAGCTGTGGTCGAGCCCGAGCGCCACGTCGTCGATCGTGCCCGCCGGCAGGAGGGTCACCTCGACCGGCGTGAGGGAGAGGGCGGGACCCATCGAGTCGATCCCGAGCTGCCCCGCAGTGTTGCGGCCCCAGCAGTCGAGCCGGCTGCCCGAGCTCGCGCACGTGTGGCCGTGGCCCACGCCGATCGAGCGGGCCGCGGTGATCCCGAGCACCGCCGTCGCGACGAGGCGCGGCATCGTCGAGCCGTCGCCGATCTGTCCGCTCGCGTTGTTGCCCCAGCAGCGCATCGGCTGTCCCGCCGGCGCCGCGCACGTGTTCCGGAGCGACGCGGCCATGCGCGGCGGCGGAGGCGGCGTCAGCGCGTCGCCGGCGTCGCTCATCATCGCGTCGCTCGCCGCGTCCGCGCCGCCGTCGAGCCCGCCGTCGATCGCGGGCCACCCGCACGCCGTCGGCGAGCCCGGGAGGCACATCATGCCGTCGCGGCAGTCCCAGTCCTCGCGGCAGGGCTCGCGGCAGCGATCGTCGACCGCGCAGACCTTGCCACTCAGGCCCATGGCCTCGCAGTCGCTGGTCAGCTCGCACTCGGACACGGAGGGATCGCGGCAGCCCGAGGCCCCGGTCTCGTCCTCGGCGCAGCTGGCGCCCGGCGGACAGTCGCGGTCGGTCTCGCACTCGTTGGTGCAGCGGCCGAAGTGACAGACGAGCGGTGCCTCGCAGTCGCTCGCGCGCTCGCACATCGTCTCTTCCTCGAGCTGACA
>JAEZBP010000162.1 GCA_023427125.1 Pseudomonadota bacterium
CCGGCCGCAAGGCGGCGCGACGAGACGTACGAAAGTACGTCGAGGAGCGCCAACGCCGCGGACGGGCCCGGATCGGCCGCGGGGCGACGGGAGATTTTGCGACAGTCTTTGAGTTGGCTGGGCGCGCGCTTCGCGAGCCGGCATCACACCTCGTCCAGGATCTGCGCCTTTCGCCGCTCGTAGTCGCGATCGTTGATCGCGCCGCGCTCGTGCAGCTCCTCGAGCTTGGCGAGGCGCTCCGCGAGGTCGTCGACGCTCGCCTTGGGTCCCGCCGCGGAGGGCTTCTCCGCGTTCGCTTGGGCGGCCTCCTCGGCCATGTCCCGCGCCTCGCGCGAGCGCGCCTTCACCGGATCGAAGGCCTCCTTGGCCCGCTTCATGGTGCGCTCGTAGACCCGCTTCATCTCGCTGTCGTCGAGCCCGCCGTCGGTCTCGAAGTACGCGCGCGCCGCCGAGCCGATCGCCAGCGTGGAGGCGAACATGAAGGGCGCCGCGACCAAGCCGCCGAGGCCGGGGAGGATGATCTTCCCCGCGGTCATCGCGAGCCGGCTCCCGACGAGCGAGAGCCCGACCGTCGCGCCGATCTTCAGGATCAGATCGGTCGCCGACTCGCGCGTGAGCTTCACCCCGTGCTCCTCCGCGATGCCGATCACCATCCCGACGTGGATCGGCATGACGCCGATGATCTCGCTGCCGGGGATCGGCAGGATCGTCAGGGCCGCCGCCGCATAGCCGCAGCGCTCGACCAGCCGCCGGCAGCGCGCGTCGCGCGTGTCGCCCGTGTCTCCGAAGAGCCAGTCTCCAATCATTCGTCGTCTCCTTGTCGCCTCACCGATGCACCGTCACCGATGCACCGTCACCGATGCACTCCGCGGGCAACGTGCGAGATGCAGGCGGATCTGGGGCCGCCGGCGCGAGGAGCCTACGCGCCATGTACACCCGTGTGCACGCCGGGTCTGCTGGTACACGCTTGGGGCGGGGAGTAAAACGGCCTCGCCGATGCGGATGATCTCGCCTGCGCCGCCGCTCCCATCCTGGATCCGCGCCCAGATGCCGTTCGCGCGGGCCGCGATGCGCGTCCGTGGCGATCGCATGACCTACGTCGATCACGGGCCGCGCGACGGGCAGCCGGTGCTCTTGGTCCACGGCAACCCGACCTGGAGCTACCTCTGGCGCAAGGTGATCGCGCGCCTCGACG
Source organism: Pseudomonadota bacterium (assembly GCA_023427125.1). Classification (GTDB taxonomy): domain Bacteria; phylum Myxococcota_A; class Polyangia; order Polyangiales; family Sandaracinaceae; genus JAEZBP01. Next base: position 1,196 of record JAEZBP010000162.1, read on the forward strand.
ACGGGCGCTTTCGCCTGGTCGCTCCGGATCTGGTCGGCTTCGGCACGAGCGACAAGCCCCTGCGCGCGAGCGATCATCAGCTGGCGATGCACGCCGAGCACGTCGCGACGCTGGTCGAGGAGCTCAGGCTCGAGCGCTTCATCGCGGTCGGGCAGGACTGGGGCGGGCCGATCGCGATGGGGGCGGCCAAGCGCACGGGGCGCGCGGCGGGGATCGTGCTCGGCAACACGGCGGTCCTCCCGCCGGCGCGGCCCTTCCGCTCGAAGGCCTTCCATCGCTTCTCGCACCTGCCGCTCGTGAGCGACCTGGTCTTTCGCGGCGCGCTCTTCCCGGTGCCCTTCATGCGCTCGGCGCAGGGCGATCGGGCGAGCATCGGCCTGCGCGAGACCGCGGCTTACGCGTGGCCCTTCTTGCACCCGCTGCGCCGCGCCGGGCCGCTCGGCCTCGCGCGGATGGTGCCCGACAGCGAGCACCATCCGTCGACCGCCGTGATGGACGAGATCGGCGAGTGGGTGAAGGCCTGGCGAGGGCCGGCCGCGCTGGTCTGGGGGACCCGCGATCCGGTGCTCGGCCGGGGCCTCAAACGCCATCGCGAGGCGCTCCCCGAGGCGCGGGTCTTCGAGTCGTCGGCCGGGCACTTCCTCCAGGAGGAGGTGCCGGACCTCTTCGAGCACGCGATCCGCCGGATGACCGACGGGCTCCTCAAGTAGGATTGCGCTCGCCCATGGCCTCCGTCGAAGAGCTCTGCGACACGCTCGAGGCGAGGCTCTCGCTCGAGGGCCTCGACGTCGCCACCATCGAGCGCCGGCCCGACGCCACGATCGTCCCGAGGGCGCTCGGCGTGGACACCGCCGGCGAGCGAGCGATGGCGATGCTCGACGAGCTCGGCGCGAGCACGCTCGAGCGCAAGCTGGACCTGCACGGCACGATCGGCGAGGGCGGCATGGGCATCGTGCGTCTCGGCACGCAGCGCTCGCTCGGCCGCGACGTGGCGGTCAAGACGATCAAGGCCGAGCACAAGAACGACCACGCCGTCCTCAAGCTGCTCCGCGAGGCGTGGGTCACCGGCGCGCTCGAGCACCCGAACGTGGTGCCGGTCTACGACATCGCGCTCGACGGCGATGGCTCGCCGCTCGTCGTGCTCAAGAAGATCGAGGGCGTCGACTGGGGCACGCTGATGCACGACGCGCGCACCGTGCGCGAGCGCTTCGGCGCCGAGGATCTGCTCGAGTGGAACCTCCGCACGCTGCTCGCGGTGTGCAACGCGGTGCGCTTCGCCCACAGCCGGCGCGTCCTCCATCGCGATCTCAAGCCCGAGAACGTGATGATCGGGCGCTTCGGCGAGGTCTACCTCGTCGACTGGGGCATCGCGGTGAGCCTCGAGGACGACGGCTCGGGCCGGCTGCCGCTCGCGTCCGAGGCGATCGACATGGCGGGGACCCCGCTCTACATGGCCCCCGAGATGCTCGGCGGCAGAGAGAGCCGGCTGAGCGAGCGCACCGATCTCTATCTCTTGGGCTCGATCCTCTACGAGATCGTCGCCGGCGAGCCGCCCCACCGCGGCAGCTCGTTCATGGAGCTCGTCGGCGCGATCGTCGCGTCCGATCCCGAGCTGCCCGAGGGCGTGCCCGACGAGCTCGCGCGCATCATCCGCTGCGCGATGGATCCCGATCCGCACGCGCGCTTCGAGAACGCCGAGCAGGTGCGGCTCGCGGTGGAGGCCTTCCTCCAGCACCGTGACGCGGCGCGCCTGGCCGAGCGCGCCGAGGCGCGGGCCGAGGAGCTGCTCGCGCTCATCGCGGTGGGTGAGCGGGCGACGGTCGAGGAGCGCGAGGCCATCTATCACCTCTTCGGTGAGTGCCGCTTCGGCTTCCGGCACGCGCTCGAGGTCTGGCCCGGCAACGACGCCGCGCGGCGCGCCCTCGACCGCGCGATCGAGGCGATGGTCGAGCACGAGCTCGCGCTCGGCGAGCCGGAGGCGGCGCGCACGCTCCTCGCCGAGATGGAGGAGGCGCCGGCGACGCTCGCCGCGCGCGTGGAGGCGGCGCGCCGCGCGAAGGCCGAGGAGGAGGTCGAGCTCCGCAAGCTGCAGGACGACCTCGATCCCTCCAAGGGCCGCCGGACGCGCTCGTTCATCGCGACCGTGATGGGGATCCTCTGGACGCTCTTTCCGCTCAGCGCGGTGGGCGTGGTGACGCCGGAGGCGACGTCGGAGTCGACCGGCTGGATCGGCGTGGCCGTCAGCGGAGCCTTCCTCGCGCTGCTCTTCGGCCTCGGGTGGTGGGCGCGCGAGTCGATGATGCGCACCGCGATCAACCGTCGCCTCGGGCTGGCCGCGATCGTCGCGGTGGGCGCGCAGCTCGTGGCGCGGCTCGTCGCGCTCAAAACGGGCGAGCCGCTGGTCGAGACCTTCCACGAGTCCTTCCTCGTGTGGAGCGCGGCGGTCGTGGTGCTCGCGTCGGCGGTCGACTGGCGCCTGCTCGCGTCCGCGGCCGGCTACCTCGCGGCGTACGTGATCCTGCCCTTCATCGGCTACGAGCACGCGCTCTACGCGCTCTCGGCCTCGAACGGCGTCCTGCTCGTGAACGCGGTGCTCCTCTGGGCGCGGCCCAAGGAGGATGTGGAGGCGGCGCGCGAGCGGATGCGCGAGCGCCGAGAGGCGCGCGTGTCCTGGCGTGGCAAGCGGGACGCGGGGCACGCGCCCTGATCGAGAGCGCGGCGAAGCGACGGTGGGCCGACACCTGCTGCCGTTCGCAGGTGTCGCGATGCCGTCACGCAGCGGAGCGACCGGTGTGATCGTCAGTCCGCTTCGCCGCGCACCATCGCGTCGCGCACCACCCGGTTGCGGCCGCTCTGCTTGGCTCGGTAGAGGAGCTTGTCGACCCGGTCGACGAAGGCGATGACGTCATCGCTCGCCGGGACGATCGTCCCGACGCCGATGCTCACCGTCACCACGGGCGCCACCGACGAGGCCGCGTGCGGGATCTTCTCGGCGGCCAGCGCCTCGGTGCAGCGCAGCGCGACGCGCTCGGCGCCGGCGGCGTCCGTCTCCGGGAGGACGAGCGCGAGCTCCTCGCCGCCGTAGCGCGCGAGGACGTCGCGCGGCCGCGTGGCGCCGGTGCGGAGCGCGTTCGCGACACGCTTCAAGCACTCGTCTCCGCCGACGTGGCCGTAGCAGTCGTTGAACTGCTTGAAGAAGTCGATGTCGATCATCAAGAGGGAGAGCGGGCGCTGGGTCGCGAGGGCGCTCCTCCACTCGGCTTGGAAGAGGGCGTCGAAGCGCCGGCGGTTGGCGAGCCCGGTGAGGCCGTCCTTGAACGACAGATCCTCGAGCTCGCGCTGGAGCGACATCACCTTGGCTTCGGTCTCCTTGCGCTCGCTGATGTCGAACATGAACCCGACGAGCGACTCCACCTCGCCGTCGCCGCGGCGGACGACGTGCACCACGTCACGGATCCAGACGTAGCCTCCGTCCTTCGTGAGCGCGCGATAGTCGGCCTCGTGGTCGACCCCGGCGAGCGACTGGCTGACGCAGAACTGGACGACCCGCTCGCGGTCCTCGGGGTGGATGCGATCGGCCCAGTCCTGCACCGACTGCCAGCTCTCCGGCGCCCACCCGAGCAGCGGCGCGATCTGCGGGCCGATGTACGCGAAGCGCTTCGAAGCCCAGTCGATCTGCCACGGGATCGCCTTCGTGGACTCGAGCAGCGTCTTGTAGACCGCGGGGTCGATCTCTCTCTGCATGGATGCGCGCCCATCCTACACGACGGCGCGGCCGCTGAGTGACTGTCGATGATGGCGGTCACTCATGCCGATCGGGTGTCTGCTATGCTCGCGGCATGCTCGTCGAGTGCAAGAACTGTGGCGCTCCCCTCGATGTGAACGGCGTCGAGCGCTTCATTCGGTGTAGCTACTGCGACAAGGTCAACCGCGTTCGCACCATGCGCACGATGGCGTTTCAGACCCCTCCGCAGTGGCAGCCTCCGCAGACGTGGCAGCCACCGCCGCAGTTCGGCCCGTTCCGGCCCTATCAGTATCATCGTGTCTCCTCGCCGATCGCCAACCGGATCCCGCTCATCGTCCTCGGCTTCGTCGTCATGATCAGCCTGGCCGGGGTCATCCCCGCCATCGCCGGCGTGCTGATCGAGGCCGCCTCGGCGCGTAGCTCGCGCTCCGCGCCCCCGCGGGCCGAGCGCATCCGGCTGACGAGGTCGATGCGCCAACCGGAGCTGCGCACGGTGACGGCGCGCGGCGAGAGGCTCGCTGGCGAGGTCACCGGCAACCCGCAGTGCGCCGGCTACATCGCGAGCGATCCACAGGCTGAGCTCGTGACCGGGGGCGCCACGAGCTTCGCCATCACCGGCCTCCCGAACGAGGCGGTCGTCGTGATCCGGACCTCGACGGGAGAGCACCTGTGCAGCCAGGGCCCGACCCTCACGGGGCGCCTCTCGACAGGCACCCACCGGCTCTGGGCCGGCGTGCGCCAGAACGGCTCCACGCCGCTGGTCACCCTGAACATCCGGGCGGCCATCGACGATCGCATCCGTCCCAGCGCCTCTCCGAGCCTCGCGGAGCTCTCCGAGCGCCGCATGGATCTCACCGCCGACACGCGGCTCAGCGGGGTGGTCGACGCGCGGGTGGACGCGCTCGGGGTCGACCCGCAGTGTCGGGGCTTCGTGTCGGCAGAGCCTCAGCTGACCGTCGATCTCATGGAGGCCCGCCGGGTGGCGTTCGCGATCGAGCAGCACGCCGACGAGCTGCTCCTGATGGTCCGCACCCGCGCCGGCCGTTTCTTCTGTGAGGTCGTGCCGCCGGCCGCGCCGCTCGCGCGCTCCTTCGACCTGCCCCGGGGTGAGAGCGCGCTGTGGATCGGCGTGACGGACCTGACGGCGCGCGGGCAGTACTCCCTCCGGGCGCGCGCGGCAGACTGATCACATTGGTCGCTCCGCCACGTGACGGCATGCCAGCACCTACCGAGAGAACAGCGCGACGCCGCGCCAGGCAGGCGTGCCGTCACTCCGCTTTGCTCCGCGAGCACCCGAAGTGACCCTCGAGAGGAGACAGGGCGCCGCGCTGTGCCTCGCCATCGCGAGCATCTCGTTCGCGGCGATCTTCTTTCGGCTGGCGAGCCCGACCCACCCGCTGGTCGTGGCGGGGACGAGGCTCGCGATCGCGGCGGTGATCCTGGCGATCCCGACCGTGCGCGCGTCTCGCGCCGGGCGCCTGCCGCGCCGGGTGGTGCTTGCGGCGATGGCCTGCGGCGTCCTCTACGGCGTGCACTTCGGGACCTGGGTGAGCTCGCTGACGATGACCAGCGTCGCCTCCTCGGTCACGCTGGTCACCGCCACCCCGCTCTTGCTGGCGATCCTCTCGATCGCGACCGGCCGCGATCGCCCCTCGCGCTGGCACTGGATCTCGATCGGGCTCGCCCTGATCGGCCTCTCGCTGATCGGCTGGGCGGATCTGTCGCTCTCGCGCGAGGCGCTGATCGGCGACGGCCTCGCGTTCGTGGGCGCCATCGCGATGGCGTTCTACCTCCTCATCGTGCGCTCGCTCGGCGAGGACCTCGACGTGCTCGCGTTCGGTGGGGTCGCCACCGCGTTCGGCGCGCTCTCCCTCTTCGCGGCCGCGGTGACCGCCGGCGTGCCGATCGCTTTCGCCTCGGGCGAGTCGCTCCTCTGGATCGCGCTGGCGGCCCTGCTCCCGCAGCTGGTCGGGCACACACTCCTGACGTGGTCGCTGCGCCACGCGACGCCGACCGCCGTCGGCATCGCCACCGTCGGCGAGCCCGTCGGCGCCACGCTGCTCGCCTGGATCTGGCTCGACGAGCGGGTCACCCCGGTGATCGCGGCGGGCTGCGCGATCACCCTCGTCGCGGTGCTGCTCTCGCTCCGCCGTGCCCGGGCTGAAACGGCGTGACCCTCGGACTTTCGCCGGCTACTCTGCGCCGCCGCTGGAGCCGGTGAGGGCGCTCCATCCTCTCGCGAGAGCGCAGGCGCTCGCGCGTGCGGCCACCCGATCCATCACGCAAAGGGAGACGCGACGTGGAGCTCATTCAGAAGATCATCGACTTCATCATGGGCCTCCTCGGCATGAAGAAGGAGCCCGCGCTGCCTCCTCCGGCGGCGAGCGCGAGCGACGCGCCGAGCGGCTACGCCAGCGCGGCCTCGAGCGTGCAGGGGCTCGAGCACGTCGAGGGCGACATCAAGATCGCCGCCGGCAAGGTGCTCGTGCAGCGCGACGGCGCGGCGCTCATCGAGGACGAGGACGACGGCGACAACATCTGGATCGATCAGGTCAACAAGGAGATCCCGCGCGAGGCGTGGGCCGACGAGTGGGGCCCGACCGGCTCGGGGCCGACCGACGAGGCCCTCGTGAGCTTCTTGATGCACGAGCAGGTCTTCTCGATGGAGATGCAGAGCGACGCCGCCTCCGCCGAGCAGAAGCTCGTCGGCTTCGGCTATCGCGACGCCGGGCACTTCTACAAGGTGCGCGCGACGATGCTGAAGCACTTCGCCGACTTTCACGGGCCGCAGCTCGATGACTGCGTCTTCCAGAGCCAGCGCGTGATGAGCGCGAGCATGAAGGCGAGCCAGATGGCGCACCGCGCGAACATGCAGTCGGCGATGCAGGCGGATCCCGCGCTCATCGCGCCCTTCGAGGGCGTGACGATGGAGCAGTACGCGCAGATCCAAGCGCAGGCGGCGAGCCTCTCGCAGGAGCAGCTCGCGGCGCTCCTCGCGCAGCACGGCATGGACCTCGCGAAGTGGAGCCGCGTGTCGAACGAGTGGAACGACCGGATGTCGAAGGACACGACGCACACGCTCGTGACGATCTACGGGCAGGCGTTCACCGGCGCGGGCCAGGGTCAGTTCGGCGCGCAGGCGCAGGCGCACGCCGCGACCGGCTTCGACGGAACGGCGGCGGGCGGCCCCGAGCCGATGCCCTTCGAGCGGTGCTGCGAGATCCAGGGCGCGATGCAGGCCTGGTCGGCCACCGGCCAGGACGTGAACGCGATGCTCGCCAAGACGTTCAACATGAACGCGCAGGACTTCTCGGCCGCGCACACCTGGTGGCTCTCGCAGCTCACCGCCGACGTCGCGCGGTTCCCGCGCTACACCGAGCTCTGCGAGAAGTACCAGGCGCAGTACTCGGCGGGCGCGCCGGCGGCCCCGGACTCCGACCTGACGTTCTGAGCATGAGCCCGGACGACCTCGGCGACGTGATCGCCGCGCATCGCGCCCGCCTCCTCGCCGCCTACCGGGG
>JAEZBP010000243.1 GCA_023427125.1 Pseudomonadota bacterium
CGGGTGCATCACCTTGAGCGCGACCTCGCGCTCGAGCACGGTGTCGGTGGCGCGATAGACCGTCGCCATCCCGCCATGACCGAGCTCTTCGATGATCTCGTACTTCTCGAGCTTGCGCAGCATCGCGATCGGAGCGCCCCCGTGATCGGCGCCGGAGGATACAAGAGCAGAACCGGGCGCACGACCGCGTGTTGGGATCGAATCAGAGATCGAGCGCGCTCGGGAAGCACATCACGAATCGGCCCGCCATGTCTCGGTATCGCCCACCGGCGAGCGTCACGACGCCCGCAGTGTGCTCGAACGCCACGGCGCCCGCATTCTCGACCGGAAGATCCGGCCCGGCTTCGATGCGCGGCGCCCCACCTTGCCATCGCACGAGGTCGACATGGGTCGTCAGCTCACCATCGATCTCTCCGCCGAGGAGCCAGAGCGTGCCCCCCGCGGTGACGACCGAGGCGAAGTCGGCGCGCGCGCGGTCCCACGTGACGGGCCCGGGCTCGGCGGTGCAGTCCCCGTCGTCGCAGCGGATGAGCGCGGTGGTCGAGCTCGTGACGCCGCCCTCGACGTACCCGATCCACAGCGCGGCCGCGCCGTCCGGCGACGGGAAGAGGACGCCCCCCGAGGCCACCGGCAGGTCGAGGTCTCGCGGCTCACCGCTGCCGGAGAGGGGCAGCCACTCCGCCGACGCCGCACCCGCCGCATGCCCGCCCACGACCAGGATCCCATCGCCGAGGCGCGCCGCGACAGGCGCGGTTCGATCGACCGCGAGCTGGCGGCTCGTGTCCGCCGCGCCCTGCGCGTTGATCCACGAGATGCCTCGCGTCGCGCGCCCGCCGAGCACCGCGCCGCCGGTCGGAAGCGACACGACCGCCGACGCGAAGCCGACACCGTCGTGGAGATCGATCGGATCCGTCGAGGCCTGACCTAGCTCGTACAAGAATTGTGCGCGATCGCCGACCACGAGCGACACGTCTTCGGAGAGCGCGAGTCCGCGGGCCGCGCCGATCTCGGTTCGGTCGGTCCAGGGATCGAACGGGACGGTGTCGAAGAGGAGTTGATCGAGCTTGGTGACGTGATCGTCGGCGGCCCCGTCGATCTCCTCTCCGCCCGCGATGAGCACGACGTTGCGGCGCACGACGGCCGCGGCGCGCGCGCGCGGCGGCGCGAGAGCCGCGGGATCGCCGGTCACATAGCCGTCCAGCGTGAGCTCCGCGCAGGTCTCGGGACGCCCGACCACGACACGGAGCGCGGCGGCCGCGTCCACCCCTTCGCCCCAAGGCTGGAACGGGGGCGTCGCGCCGATCCAGCGATCGGGCTCATCCCAGATGTCGGCGCGGATCTCGGTCATGCCCTCCCAGCTGGCGAGCGGCAGCTCGAGCCCCATGAACTCACCGTCGCGGATGTCGGCGGTGCACGGTCCGTCGTTGCACTCCAGGGTCTCACCCGCGTGCTTGACGGTGACGGTGATCATGCCGTCGTCGACGGGGAAGTCGCCCCCGGTATCGAGGATCTCGACGTTGTAGTACGCGAGGCTCCCGCCCTCGTCGCAAGCCATGGCGAGGAGCGCGAGGAGCGGCGCGAGGCTCGTGCGAGTGCGCATGTCTGGGGCCGCTTTAGTCCGCGGGCGGGGCGCAGTAAAGGAGAGTAAAGGACGCGGGTGCGCGCGCTCCGGCTGAAGGACGCTCCCTCCATCGAGGCGATCGCGAGGTCGCTCCCCTCGCGCGGTCGATTCTGGCTCGACGGGCTGGCCGCGCACCCCGAGGGCCGCTGGGCGTTCGTCGGCGCCGAGCCGGCCGAGGTGAGGAGCGCATCGTTCGGGGAGCTCGCCCTCGAGCCCTTCGACGCGCTCGGCGAGGCGAGCCTCTCGCTCGAGGGCGACGCGATCGAGCTCGAGCCGGCCTCCATCCCACACTGGGTCGGCTACATCGCATACGACGCCGCGTGGTCGCGCGGCGCGACGCTCGGGCTGCGAGGTGTCCCCCGCCACCCGCGAGGAGCGCTCCCCGTGGTGTGGCTCGGGCGCTACGAGCGCCTCCTCGCGATCGATCTCGCGCGGAGCGAGACCTTCGTGCTCGCTCCGAGCGAGGACGACTGCCGAGCGTTTGCGCGCGAGCTGGGTGTGAGTCGTCCCGAGCCGCTCGCGCGCGTCGGCCCGATCGAGGGCGAGGACCGCGCGCTGCATCGCAGCGCGATCGAGCACGCGCTCGACGCGATCGCCGCCGGCGACATCTATCAGGTCAACCTCGCGCGGCGCTGGCGCGCTTCGTTCGAAGGTGATCCGCTGGCGCTCTGGCTCGCGATGCGGAGCGCGAGCCCGGTGCCGCTCGGCTTCTTGCTCGAGCTCGCCGATCACGCGGTGCTCGCCCGCACCATGGAGCGCTTCCTGCGGTGGGAGCGCGCGAGCGGGCAGCTCTGGACGAGCCCGATCAAGGGCACGATCGCGCGCGCCGGTGACGACGCCGCGGAGGCGGAGCAGCTGCGCGCCGACGCGAAGGAGCACGCGGAGCACGCGATGATCGTCGACCTGATGCGCAACGATCTCTCGCGGGTCGCCGAGGTCGGGACGGTCCGCGTGGAGTCGGCGCTGCGGGTCGAGCCCTTCGCGGGGCTGAGCCACCTGGTCTCCACCGTGTCGTGCCGGAGCGCGCCGGGCGCCGGCGCCCGCGCGATCCTCGAGGCCACGTTTCCGCCCGGGAGCATCACCGGGGCGCCGAAGATCGCGGCGATGGAGCTCATCGAGCGCGAGGAGCGAAGCGCGCGCGGGGTCTACACCGGGGCGGTCGGATACGTCGATCGCGCGGGCGGGCTCTCGCTCGCGGTGGCGATCCGAACCGCGATCGTCGAGGGCGCGGAGGTGTCCTATTTCGCGGGCGGTGGGCTCGTCGCGGCGAGCGATCCGGACCGCGAGATCGCGGAGACGGAGCTCAAGGCCGAGGTCTTCTTCGAGGCGTGTGCGGCGCTCGCTCGGAAGAACGAGGATTGACCCCTCGGAGATTTTTTCGGGCGCCGATCGCTTTTTTGTTTGACAGCCTTCAGGGCTGCGTTTAGAACTCTTCCATCGTGACCTCGA
>JAEZBP010000256.1 GCA_023427125.1 Pseudomonadota bacterium
ACCACGACGCGCGCCTCGTCGGCTCGGCTCGCGGGCAGAGGCACGAGCGCGATCGCGGCGGCGAAGATCGACGCCGGCGCGAGCCACGCGAGCTGCGCGAGCCCGAGCCTCGGCGACGTGAGCTGCCGGTCGGCGCTCGCGAGCAGCTCGCTCGCCCGTTTCACGGTCGCGCGGAGCAAGGGCGGCGGATCAGCGCCGAGCTCCCACGCCGTGACGATCGCCTCCCCCGCCTCGAGCCTCCGATCGATCCAGAGGACGAGCTCGGCGTCGCTCGGCCGCGCGCGCCAAGCGCGGATGAAGCCGATGACGATCCCGATCAGCGGCCCGACGGCCAGCGCGACCGCGAGCCCGAGGCGAGGCAGCGAGGGCGCCAGCAGCGCGGCCGCGAGCGCGATCGCCGCGGTCCCGATCGCCGCGGCGACGCCGCTTCGAAGCACCGCCCTCAGCGCGAGCCGCCTCTCTACCTGCACGATCCGCTCGCGGAGGCCGTTCACGTGGCAGTGAGTGTCGCGCGCCGGGCGGCCGTTCCCAAGCGCGATCAGCATTCGCCACGAACGCGGGCGGCTCCGGCGTCCCCGCGGACCCGAGGCGACTCAACTCACAGGCTGTCGCAAGATCAAGGGCGCTCGGAGACGCCGAGCGGCGCGTTCACCGCTCGGCTGCCAGCGACGGGCAGCGCCGACTGGACGGAAAGGTCGCGCAGCTCGGTCTGCGCGCGCCAAGCAACTCAAAGGCTGTCGCAGGAGCAAGCGCGCTCGGGGAACGCCGAGCGGCGCCGTTCCGGCCGACTGGACACCGGGGATGGGAAGCGCCCGCTGGTCGGTGCCGCGCAGCTCGGCCCGCGCGCTCGCGAAGCGCGCGCCAAGCAACTCAATGCAGGAGGCGCGAGGGCCGCGACTCCTCGAGCTCCGAGAGCGCCAGGACGTAGCTGGCCGTGACCTCGGGCGCGGCGGTGCCGACCCAGACGCGGTGCGTTCCTTGCGCGAAGAGCCCCCGCACCACCGGCTGCTTTCCGTCCTCGTCGTCACCGCAGCGCGGCTCGCCGTCGGGCCCGACGACGAAGAGCGTGGTGTCCTCCTCCGACGCGACCATCACCGCCAGCTCGGCGAAGGGCCGCCGGGCCGTGAACACCAGGTCGGGCTGTGGCGCGAGCCAGCCGCGACAGCGCTCTCCCTCGTACTGGCCGTCGATCACCCCTCCGCTCGTCGTGCCCTCACGCGTGAGCGGATCCGGCGCGAAGCCCGGGCTCATCACCACGCTGTCGATGCGGCCCTCCTCGGCCTGGAGCGAGAGCACGTCCTCATCTTCTTCGTCCGGCGGGGGCGCGTCGATCTCGATCGGCTCGTTCGCGTCGTGCGCCGAGGCGGCGAGCACGGGCACGTTCTGCGTCTCAGTGGCGCTGGTGTCGCCGCACGCGGCGAGCGAGCAGCTCCCAATCGCCACCGCTGCACCGAGGACGACCGCGCGGCCAGCACGCCTCGGCACGTCGATTTGCAAGGAAATTTCCATCTGTCGAGACCTCCCCCAAGGAGAACTGCTGTCCAAACTAATCGGCGCGAAGCGTGCGCATATGCGCCACTATCGCTGAGATCCCTTGCGCATTGAGCTGCGACCCAAAGCCGGGCATCATCCCGCGCCCTTCGCGGATCACCGCGGTCCACTCCTCGTCGGTGCGCGCCTGGGCCTCGGCGCTCGTGAGGTCGGGCACCGACGCGACCGGCGGCGCCGCAGGGCCGCGCCCCTGACCTCCCGCGCCATGACAGCCCGCGCAGTGCACGCGCCAGAGGATGGCGCCGGCGCTGGTGGAGTCCGCTCCCTCCGGCGGCTCGGCCTGCGACGGATCCGCCCCGCCACCTGGCGGCTGGTGGTCTTCGGGCTGCCACTCACGGGTGGCGCGGTCCTCCTCACAAGCGGAGACGAGGAGCATCGCTGCGAGGAGCGCTGGGGCATCGAGCCGCACGCCCCATGCATAAGCGCGACATCCGACGGGAGCAAGCCGCGGCGAAGGGCGCATCACGTGTGCTTCCTCGCCGAGGCTTTGGTGCGGAGCGAGCTTCGAGATGCGGGTAGTCTCGAGCGGTGTCGCGATGGGCGATCGCGTGTGCTGCCCTCCTCCTCGCGAGCGCGACTGCCGCGCAGCAGCTCGAAGCTCGACCCGTGCGCGTCGAGGACCCGTCGGGCACATCGCTCGCGGCGCTCCACCGCGCGCTCGCCCGCGCTCGAGAGGGTGGTCGAGCGCGAGCCACGATCTGGGGTGCGTCGCACGTCGCCTCCGATCAGTACCCTGGGTTTCTGCGCGAGGCGTGGCGGCGCCTCTACGGCGACGGAGGTCCCGGCTTCGTCCTGCCGGCGCTGCCGTTCTCGCTCTACGCGCATCGAGACGTGCGCGTCTCGCCGGCGGGCGGGTGGCGTGCGGTGCGCGTCCGAGCAGGCCATCGGGGGCCCGACACCTACGGTGCCTTCGGAGTCGCGCTCGACGCGGCGGGTCCTGCGCGCGCTCGCGCCGAGCTCACGCGAGGCACCGTCGATCGCGCGGTCGTCTACTTCCTGCGCCAGCCCGGCGGCGGCGCTCTCGAGATCGTCACGCAGCCCGGCGGCGAGCAGCGGCGCGTCGAGACGAGCGGCACACGCGCGGCCGAGGTGCTCGAGCTTCGCGGCCCGATCCATGCGGTGGACATCCGCGCGCTGGGCGACGGTCCGGTGCGCCTCTTCGGCGTCTCGCTCGAGAACGAGCGCGGCGTCATCGTCGACTCCCTCGGCATCCCGGGCGCGCGCCTCGCCGATCGGCTCCCCTGGGACGACGCCCTCTTGCGCCCGCAGCTCGGCGCGCTCGCGCCCGATCTGATCGTGCTCGCCTACGGCACCAACGAGTCCGGCGGCGGACGCCCGCTCGCTCGCGTGAGGCGCGACGCTGACGAGGCGGTCCGGCGCGCGCGGGCGCTGGCGCCGGACGCGTCCTGCCTCTTGATCGGCCCGAGCGACTGGCCCGATCGCGCGCCCGACGGAAGAAGGATCGCGCGGGCGCGCACGTCGCAGATCGTCGAGCTCCAGCGTGGGCTGGCGGCTCGTCACGGCTGCGGCTTCTTCGACCTCGTCGCGCTCCAAGGCGGCCCCGGCTCGATGCCGCGCTGGGTGCAGGCCGATCTCGCGCTCGACGACCACGTACACTTCACCGACGAGGGCCACCGCGTCATCGCGCGCATCCTCTCTCGCGCGCTCTTGCCGTGACCCGTCTCAGCAGAGACTGTCGCAAGACCACGGCGCTCGGAAACGCCGAGTGGAGCGGTTCCGGCTCACTGGAACACCGGGGATGGGAAGCGCCAGCGCCTCGGTGCCGCGTAGCTCGGCCCGCGCGCTCGCGAAGAGCCAACTCAGCCGCCGATCAGACTCATGCCGACGTGCTCGTGCTCGTCGACGTGCGTGTCGTCGAACGCGTGCCCGTCGCCCTTGGTCCCGAGCGCCCAGCGGATGGCCCACGCGAGATCGAGGTCCGAGGCGCCCTCCCGCATGAGGTCGCGCAGCGACACCGCGCGCCGGTCTGCGAGGCACGCCCGCAGATCGCCCTTCGCGCTGACGCGCACGCGATTGCACGAGGCGCAGAACTCGTCGCTGACCGCCGTGATGAACCCGACCCGCCCTGCCCCGCTGGCCGCGGGGAGGTAGCGAGCCGGCCCGCGCCCCTCGTCGCTCGTCTTCTCCGTGCGCGTGACCCGCGCACCCAGCAGCTCGACGATCCGCGCCGCGCTCGTGAAGCGCTCCTTCGGCAGCGCCGAGGCCTCTCCGATCGGCATCAGCTCGATGAAGCGCGGCGTGATCCCGAGCGACCACGCCCAGTCGACCAGCCGGCCGGCCTCGTCCTCGTTCACCCCGCCGAGCGCCACGATGTTCAGCTTCACCTCGAGACCCGCGGCGAGCGCCGCGTGCGTGCCGGCGATCACCGGCGCGAGCTCGCCCCCCCGCGTGATCTCGCGGAAGCGATCGGGATCGAGGCTGTCGATCGAGATGTTGACCCCGTTGAGGCCGGCATCGGCGAGCGGTCGCGCCAGCTCCGAGAGCCGCACCGCGTTGGTCGTCATCACCAGCTCATCGACCGGCGTCGCGCGCCGCACCATCTCGACGAGCCGCACCACGTCCCGCCGAACCAGCGGCTCACCGCCGGTGAAGCGCACCCGCCGCACGCCTCCATCCACGAAGATCGAGACGAGCCGCACCGCCTCCTCGAACGAGAGAAGATCGGGCCTGAGCGCGTGCTCCGGCTCCCCGCCGGGCGGCATGCAGTACACGCAGGCGAGGTTGCAGCGATCGGTGAGCGAGAGCCGCAGGTAGGTATAGACGCGACCCCTCCCATCGGTGAGCGCCGGCACGCGCGGGCTGCCGAAGCCATCGGGCCGCGCCGGCACCGCTTGATGCATCGCAATCCGCGACTCGCACATGGGCAGGCTGCGCTTCGCTGACACGATGAGGATATGCCCACCGTGCACCGCGTTCGTCAAGGTGCGCCTGCCATCGGAGCGGCGCGATCCCACACCGCCCCGTATCTGTCAGATGCCTCCGCGCGGCATCGTCTCGCTGTCGTTCGGACGGCTACGTGGAGGTGCGCACATTTGCCTCGCGTCCCGACGTCATGGTTGATAAAACACCGCGTGACCGCTGCCCCTGGGGGCGGTGTTCATTCAGACGACGCCCCTCTCGAAGCGCTACCGTGCCGCCACTCGCGACCCATCGAACACGCAGTCCGAGCGAGCTGAGCATCTCCCTCGATACCGTCGGGGTGTTCTCGCCAGATCTGCTGCGGACGGGAACGTTGAAGGCCTTCCTCGGCGCTCGCCAGATCGTCTTTCGCCCTGACGCGCGGTGTACGCGCCGTGTGGACGCGGTCGTGGGCTGGGGACGCTCGGGAAGCACCGAGAGTGCCCGAGCCTTCGCACGCCGGCGGGGGGTCCGCTACATCGCCTTGGGCGATGGCTTCCTGCGGTCGCTTGGCGGGATCGCGGGAGAGCGTCCCCTCTCGCTCGTCCTCGACGACATCGGCATTCACTACGACGCGCGCTCCCCCTCTCGGCTGGAGTTGATGCTCTCCGGCAACGAAGCAGAGGACGCACTGGCCGCGGCAACGGGGCGCGCTCGGGCTTGTCGTGCTCGCCTTCGGGAAGCGCGCGGAGCGAGCGGCGGGCTTGCGCTGCCGTGGCGGCGCTCGGATGAGCGGGCCCTTGTGCTCGTCGTCGATCAAGCGGCGGACGATCCGTCCGTGGCGCACGGGCTCGCAGGAGCCCGCACCTTCGCGCGTATGCTCGAGGCGGCTCGTGACGAGCACCCGAGAGCGCGCATCGTCGTGGCAACGTACTCGTCTGCACGTTCCGCCGGGAAGCGCAGCTATTTGAGTGATGCGCTGCCACCGGGGATCGAGCGGCTGAGCGCGACGACGCACCCGATGCGGCTGCTCCCTCATGTCGATCACGTCTACGTATGCACGTCGGATCTAGGATTCGACGCGCTCCTCGCGGAGAAGCCCGTGCGATGCTTCGGGGCGCCGTTTTATGCGGGGTGGGGGCTCACGCGCGACGAGACATCGCTCTCACGCCGTGGGCGGGCGCGCACGCTCGACGAGCTCACGGCGGCTGCGCTCCTCCTTTACCCGAGGTACGTCCACCCCGTCCATCGGCAGCGCTGCGAGGCCGAGGACATCGTCGAACACCTCGCGCTTCAGCATCGGACGCGCTCACAGAACGAGCGGCGCTTCCATTGCGTGAATTTTTCGGTATGGAAGCGGCCCTTCGTGCGGAAGTACCTCGCCGCGATGGGCGACACGCGAGCCACCAACGTTCGATTCGTGCGCTCCGCACGCGAGCTCGAGGCACGCGTCTTCGACGCTGCCGATACCGTCGTCCTCTGGGGCGCGCGCCCCTCGGCGCCGCAGCTCCTTACGAGCTCCGGTGCCGAGGTGCCGGTCTGGCGCATGGAGGACGGCTTCCTCCGCTCGGTGGGGCTCGGCTCCGTCAGAGCGGCGCCGGGTTCGTTGGTCCTCGACCGGAGCGGCCTCTATTACGATCCGACGGATCCGAGCGATCTCGAGGAGCTCCTCATGTCCGCGCATTTCACGCCGGACGAGCTCCGCCGCGCCGCGCGC
>JAEZBP010000342.1 GCA_023427125.1 Pseudomonadota bacterium
GGTGCGCATCGCCCGCGGAGCGAAGCGGAGCGACGGTAGGCCGAGACCAGCCGCCGTTCGCAGCTGTCGGGATGCCGTCGCGCAGCGGAGCGACCCGTGTGTCCGCGTCGGTGCGCTCCTCCTCGGCGGTGAGCAGATCGAAGAGCAGCGTCGCCAGGCCGCGCGCCTCGAGCGCGGCGGCCACGCGGCGGTTGCGCGGGCTGAGCCGACTGCTGCCGCTCCCATGCGCGAAGACCACGAGGCCGCGCGCGGCGCCGGGGATCGAGAGCGTGCCGGCGAGCTCGACGCCGCCGGCTCGGAGAGAGAGCTCGCGCGTTCGCATTGGCCTTGCTGAGACGCGGACGCATCGGCCGTACCATCGCCGCGCTCGTCACGGGCGTCTCCGATCGCTACGCAGCAGAGATCAGGCTCGGCCCGCGCCGGCTTCGCGCGGCCTGGCCAGCGCGCGCGACATGAGGCGCTCGACCTGCTTGAGCTCCTTCTCGACGCCCTCGACGAGGAGAAGCACTGGCGCGGCCACGAGCTCGTCGTCGGTCTTGTGGAGGAGGAAGGGCTGCACGACGGGGCGCCCGGGCTCGCCCAGACCGATGACGAGGTGCCATCGAAAGGCGGGCGTGTGTGGCACGTAGTCGATTAGCGAGAAGCGCACCGGCGCCGTCGACTGGGTGTGGAAAGGCGCGACGAGGACGCGCCGGCTGCGGCGGGCGCGCATCGCAAGGCCTCGGAGCGCGGGGGCCTCGAAGGGATCTTCGCGCGCGTCGGCGAAGGATGCCTCGACCGGCGGGCGCTCCCGCCCGCGCTCGTCGGCGGGCGCGAGGAAGAGGCCTCTCACCTTCTCGCCGCGTGCGTGCAGCGCACGCACGCGCTCCAGAAAGCTCGAGAAGAGCGCCGCACCGATCAGGACGGCGCGACCGCTGTCGTCATGATCCCGAGATACGATCAACCGGTGACGCATTTCGACCCCCCTGTGCTGCTGTGTCCGTCACGTACACGCCGCCGCTCTGCGGCCAACCGCCCTTGCCTGGGGAGCCTCGGGAGCGCATACCCCGCTCGTGTCGGAGGTCGCGATCGACGAGTCCCAGGCCCGTGCGCTCCTGGCGCGCTATGAGCGCGAGGCTCGCGGGCTCTGGCTGCGCGCGATCCTGCTCGTCATCGTGGCGGCGCTGCTCATGGGTGGCAGCGTCGCGCTCGCGTCCCTGCCCGAGCTCGCCAGCCGCGCGGCGGTCGGCCTGCAGGTCGTCTTCGTGCTCGGGCTCGGCGCCATCATCGGCGCCTGCGTCACCGTGATGCAGCTCGCCGGCGCGAACGAGCGAGCCGGGGCGGCCGCGCGCCTGCGGGAAGAGCGCGTTGCGCTGCGCTCGGCGTCCACCGGCGGCGCCGGCGCGCGTACGATGGTTCGCCTCGTCTTCGCCGACGGACACCGCGCCGATCTCTTCGTCACGCAAGAGGAGGCCGGCGCGCTGATCCCGCTCTGCGAGGCGCGTGTGGACCGCGGCGGTGCGTCGGCCTACCGGTGAGCTGCTCAGCGCTCGAGCATGCGATCGAGCTCGCCGCTCTCGGCGAGCTTCGCGAGGTCGCTCGCGCCGCCGACGAGGGTGCCCTTCACGAAGACCATCGGGAACGTCGGCCACCCGGTCCACATCTTGAGCGCGTTCCGCCGCCGCCAGGTGCCGAGATAGCTGCCGTACTCGAGGTAAGCGAAGGGGATGCCGCGCTTCGAGAGGAGGCGGCGTGCCTTGGCAGGGTTCGGGTTCATCGCCATGCCGACGACGACGACGTCGTTCTCGGCGATGGCCTTCTCCACCTCGTCGACGATGTCGCGGTGGCTGTCGGCGATCTTCTCCCGGACGGAGGCGTGGATCCGATCCTCGGCAAGGATGTGGCGCGGCATGAGCTCCCCTTTCGGTGCGGGCCTTCCTAAGTCCGATGATCGTCCGCGTAAAGAGGCGGGCTTGATCACATTGCTCGCTCCGCTGCGTGACGGCATCCCGACACCTGCGAGCGGCAGCAGGTGTGCATTCGCTGCGCTCCTTGATCGGCGAGCGAGCGTTGGGCAAGGTCGGGACCCATGAAGCGAAAGCTGATCTCGCCCCTGCTCTTCCTCGCGTGCCTCGCGTCCGGTTCGTGCGGGCCCGCCTCCCAGGCGCCCGAGCGCCCGCGCGGCGCGGCGAGCCGGCAGGCCGAGGCCGAGGCGCTGCTTTCCCTCTACGATCCGCTCTTGCTCTCGCTGCGGGCCGAGGCGTCCCGCGCGGCGTGGGTCGCGAGCACCGACGTCAGCGAGGAGCACACCGGGATGCGCACCGGCGCCGACACCGCGTTCAGCGCGTTCGCCGGCAACGCCGAGATCATCCGTCGCGCGCGCGAGCTGCTCGAGCACGAGGAGGAGCTCGACGAGCTCACGCGACGGCAGCTGCGCTCGATGCTCGAGCTCGCCGCGTCGGCGCCGATGACGAACCCCGAGCTGGCGCGGGCGCGCGTCGCCGCCGAGAGCGCTCAGAGCGCGCGCCTCGATGGCTTCCAGTTCTGCCTGGGTCGGCAGGGCGAGACCTGCGTCGAGCCCGTCACCACGAACGACATCGA
Organism: Pseudomonadota bacterium; assembly: GCA_023427125.1. Lineage (GTDB taxonomy): Bacteria > Myxococcota_A > Polyangia > Polyangiales > Sandaracinaceae > JAEZBP01. The sequence continues at coordinate 2,581 of JAEZBP010000342.1, forward strand.
CCGCATCCTGCTCGAGTCGCGGAGCGTCGACGAGCGCGCCAACGCCTGGACCGCCAGCAAGGAGGTCGGCGGGGTCCTGCGCGATGGGCTGGTCGAGCTGCGGGGGCTCCGCAACGGCGTCGCGCGCGAGATGGGCTACGCGGACTTCTTCGCTTTCCAGGTCTCGAACTACGGGATGACGAACGACGAGATGATGGCGCTGCTCGATCGGCTCATCGAGGAGACGCGCCCGCTCTATGCGCAGATTCATTGTTGGGCGCGACACGAGCTCGCGCGGCGCTACGGCCTCAGCGAGGTGCCGGCGCAGATCCCCGCGCACTGGCTGAGCAACCGCTGGGGCCAGGCGTGGCCGGGCCTCGTCGAGGGCGTCGACATGGACTCGCTCCTCGAGGGCCGCGACGCGCCCTGGCTCGTCTCGCAGGCCGAGCGCTTCTACGTGAGCATGGGCTTCGCAGAGCTGCCGCAGACGTTCTGGGAGCGCAGCGATCTCTACCCGGTCCCCGAGACCGAGACGCGCCGCAAGAACGCGCACGCGAGCGCGTGGCACATCGATCTGCAGACTGACGTGCGCTCGCTGATGAGCGTGGAGCCGACGTGGGAGTGGTTCACGACGACCCACCACGAGCTCGGCCACATCTACTACTACATGAGCTACTCGCGCCCCGAGGTGCCGCCGCTCCTGCGCGAGGGCGCGAACCGCAGCTATCACGAGGGCATCGGCGATCTGATCGCGCTCGCGTCCTCGCAGCGGCCCTACCTGACCGAGATCGGGCTCCTCTCGCCGGGCCAGCAGATCGACGAGACGAGGTGGCTGCTCGACAGCGCGCTCACCGGCGCGATCGTGTTCCTGCCGTGGTCGGCGGGCGTGATGAGCCACTTCGAGAAGGAGCTCTACGCCGACGAGCTGCCGGCCGATCGGCTCAACGCGCGCTGGTGGGAGCTGGTGGGCCGCTATCAGGGCATCGCGCCGCCCTCGGAGCGGCCGGCGACCGGCTGCGACGCGTGCACCAAGACGCACATCAACGACGACCCCGGTCAGTACTACGACTACGCGCTCGCCGAGGTGCTCGTCTACCAGCTCCACGATCACATCTGCCGGCAGATCCTCGAGCAGGATCCGCACGCCTGTAACTACTACGGCCGCCGCGAGGTCGGCGACTTCCTTCGCGCGATCATGGAGCCCGGCGCCACCCGCGACTGGCGCGAGGTGCTGCGGACGCACACCGGCCGCGATCTCACCGCCGAGCCGATGCTCGAGTACTACCGCCCGCTGATGTCGTACCTCGAGCAGCAGAACCAGGGCCGCGACTGCAGCTGGCCGAGCGAGTAGCCTCGGTCTCCGTGCTTCCCTCCAGGCTCATCCTCTTCGCCGCGAGCTTCATCCTCACGGCGTGTACGCCAGCCGCGCTCGCGCGCTTCAGAGTCGAGCACGACTGCTCGGACGCGACGATCCGCGCCCTCGGCGCTTGGGCCTTCCAGGTCGAGGGCTGCGGGCGAGTGGCCAACTACGTCTGCGACCCCCACCGAGAGCGCGGGCCCGGTCAAGCGATCTGCGTCGAGGAGCGGTCCTGGGCTCATCCCGGCGTGGTGGCTCCGGCCCGAAGCGCCGATCGCCTGCCGGGCCGGATGGAGCTCCAGGAGGGCCGTGCCGGCAACGGCGCGGCCACGCGCGTGGTGATCCCGCAGCTCGGGGGCGCCGTCATTACGTACGCACCTGAGGTCGACCGAGCGCACGTGGTCGCTCACGTTCCGGCGTTGCTCGCCGCGCGCTGCACGGACGCGCGCATCGGCGCGGGCTCTGCGCTCCGCGTCGCCGATCGGCGCGGGCCGGGTCGCTTCGCGTGGGAGCGCGAGCCCTTCGGGGAGGTCGCGCGCAGCGGCGCCGTCTCGATCGCGGTCTGCGGGCGCCGCCTGGATGTGAGCGGCGCCGATCTCGCGGTGCTCCGCGCGTTCGTCGACCGGGCGAGCGCGCTCTCCCGCCCGGCGCCGGCTCGTGCCGAGGTCGTCGCGCAGCCCGATCCGAGCACGGCCGACGACGCGACCCGCGCGTGGCTCGACGCGAGCCGCGACGCGATCCTCGGCTGCGTGAGCCGAGAGACCGTCATCGTTCGCGTCGAGGCGCGCGATGGCGCCACGACCGTCTCGCTTCAGCCGCCGCTCGCGGGAGGACCCGAGGAGGCGTGCGTGCGCAGCGCGCTCGGCGACGCGCCGGCGACACCGGAGGGCGTGGTGATCCACGCGGTGCGCTGAGCGAGGTCCTGCCCAAGGTCGGAGAACGCGAGGGCTCGAAGCGTCCATGCGCGTCGTCCTCGTTTTCTGGTTGATGATTCCCGCCGGGGCGAGCGCGCAGGTCGAGGCGCTCGCCGTGCCCGGCCATTCCGACGCTGCGCTCGTTGTGCCCGCCTCCGTCGAGCCGCGGCCGGTGATCGTCGCGCTGCATGGCAACTACGATCGGCCGGAGTGGGCGTGCGAGTCGTGGGCCCAGATCGTGGATGGGCGCGCGTTCGTGCTCTGCCCGCGCGGCGCGCCGCGGAGGGACGTCCCTCGCGCGGAGGACCGCTGGACCTATCGCGGCGCGGACGCGGTCGTGCGGGAGGTGGAGGCCGCGCGC
>JAEZBP010000347.1 GCA_023427125.1 Pseudomonadota bacterium
CCGCCGAAGAGGTCGCGACCGACCCGCCGGTCGAGGACGCGGCCGCTCCGGAAGAAGAGACGGCGCCGGTGGCCGAGCCGAGCGAGGCGCCGACCGAGGCCACGCCCGACGAGGCCGCGCCCGACGAGGCCGAAGAGAGCGAGCCGAGCGAGAGCAGCGCGCCGATCCGCTACGTCCTCGAGCGCATCGAGGTGCGCGGCAACGACGGCACCGACGGCGGCGTCATCCGAAGCTACGTGCCGCTCCGGCCCGGCGAGGTGATGGACGTCGAGGATCCGCGCGTCGAGGCGATCCGCTTTCGCCTCCTCGGCACCGGCTGGTTCGACGACGTGCGGCTGCGGCTCGCGCGCGGCTCCGAGCGCGGCCACGTCGTGCTCATCGTCGAGGTGCGCGAGCGCAACACCTTCGTCGTCGAGAGCCTCGCGCTCGGCTTCTCGGAGGGCCTGCTCAACAGCGGCGACACCGACACCCTGCTCGCGCCCTACTTCGGGATCAGCCTCGCGGAGCTGAACCTCTTCGGCACCGGGGTCGGGCTCGGCGCGACCGCGCTCGTCTCCGAGCCGCAGCAGGGCTTTCGCCTGCGGGCCGGCGTCTCGAGCGTCGCGGGCAGCGACTGGGGCCTCAACGGCGCGGCCTTCTTCAACAACGGGCGCGAGTTCTTCGGCAACGACGACGTGTTGATCGCGTTCGACGAGTGTCCTCCCCGCGACCCGATGATGGAGATGCGGTGCGAGGAGGGCCGCAACGCGGTCGTCGTGTACCGCCGCTACGGAGGCAGCCTCGGCACCGGCCACGATCTCGGGACCAACCTCCGCTTCACGCTCGACTACCAGCTCGAGGCGGTCGAGGTGGTCGATCGGCCGACCGCCGCCAGCCATCGCCGCGGCACCGAGCTCGTGCCGATCGACTTCGCGATCCACGACGGGCTGAGCTGGATCAGCTCGCTCTCGCTCGGCCTCGTGCACGACGAGCGCGACGAGCCCGCGCTGCCGACGCAGGGGCGCTTGGTCTTCGTGCGCGCCGATCTCAGCTCGATGATCATCGGCTCGAGCTACGACTTCGTCCGCGTGCAGGCCGGCTGGCGCGAGTGGCTCCGCCTCCCCGAGGCGCGCCACACCCTCCGGCTCGGCCTCTTCGTCGGCGTCGCGGTCGGCGACGTCCCGTTCTTCTACAAGTTCTACGCGTCGGATCTCAGCGATCTGATCCCCTCGCGGATGCTCGAGCTCAACATCGATCGCCGCGCGCCCCCGAACCTGCTCGACACCTCCGCGCGCGAGATGCGCGCGCAGGAGCTCGCCGGCCGGGCCGACCTCGAGTACGCGATCTGGGTCTACGAGAGCCAGGACGCCCTGCGCGGCCTGCAGATCTACGGCTCGGTCGGCGTCTACGCGCTGATGGACCGCGCCGATCTGCGGGTCGCGATCCCCGGCTACGCGGGCTTCGCGCGGGTCCCGCTCGATCTCACGTTCGACGTCGGCCTGCGCTTCGACACGATCGTCGGTGTCTTCGAGCTCGGCTTCTCGACGCTCTTGGGGTTCATCTCCCTGTGAGGGCCGCGTCTCGATACGCGATCGCGCTGCTCGCTCTCTGGATCGCCGCGCCCGCCGCGGGGCAGGACGAGAGCATCCGCTCGCGGCGCATCGGCGTGCACTGGTCGAGCGGGGCGCCTTCCGTCGACTTCTCGGCGGTCGATCTCGCCGATCGCTCGGTGCGCGAGAAGCTCGAGACGGGCCTGCCCCAGACCCTCGTGATGCGGATCTACGCCTATCGCGAGGGCGGACAGCCGATCGCGATGGCGCCTCGCTCGTGCCGGGTGACCTACGACCTCTGGGAGGAGGTCTATCGCGTCCAGGTGCAGGAGCCGGGCGTCGATCGCGTCGAGTCGCTCCGCTCGCTCGAGGCGGTGCTCGACCGCTGCTTGGTCGCGCGGCGCGTCCCGATCGGCGACGGCTCCGAGTACCGGGCGTACGGCAGCGAGCGCATCTACTTCGCGACGCTCATCGAGCTGAACCCGCTCTCGCCCGACACCGTGCACCGCCTGCGCCGCTGGCTCGCGCGGCCGGCGGGCGGAGGGCGCGTCGGTGGCAGCGACGCCTTCTTCGGCTCCTTCGTCAGCCTCTTCGTGAACCGTCGCATCGGCTCGGCCGAGCGCACGCTCCGCTTCCAGTCGCAGACCGTGAGGGTGCCGTGAAGCTCGGGCGCTTCGAGCGCCGCATCCTCGCCGCCATCATCGCGGTGGCGCTGGTGACGCTGGGCGGCGCGCTCTGGTTCGGGCAGGGCGCGGTGAGCGAGGCCTACCACGTCGGCGTCAACGAGCGGGTGCTCGAGCAGCTCGAGCGCTCGCTCGCGATCTATCGCCGCCACTTCGTGGCGCTGCGCGACGACGCGGAGCGCACGGCCGACGCGATCGCCTTCGATCGCCGCGCCCACGTCGCGATCGAGGCGGGGGATCGGCGCGCGCTCTCGCGCTTCGTCGACGGCGCGCTCAGCCGCTATCCGAACGTGGCCCGGGTGATCGTCGAGGATCCCGAGCGCAACGTGCTCGCGCAGGCCGAGCGGCGCGAGCGGCTCGACGAGACACGACGGCGGCTCCTGACGCTCGAGCGCGCGACGGCGGAAGGCGGCCGGGTGCTCGTCACCGTCTCGACCGACGCCGAGCCCTTCCGCGAGCACCAGCAGGCCGGCGAGCTCGTCGAGGTCTACGCGCGCCTCGTCGGCGGCGCGACCTACGTCTCGAGCTTCTTCCTCGGCATCTACATCGCGTTCCTCTTGAGCGTCATCGTCGTGGCGCTCGCGGTCGGCATCATCGTCTCGCGGCGGGTGACGCGGCGGGTCGCGGTGCTCGCCGAGGCCACCGAGCGGGTCGGCCGCGGCGATCTCTCGGTCGAGGTGCCGACCGACGGCCGCGACGAGGTCGCGGAGCTCACGCGCGCGTTCAACGCGATGGTGCGCGACATCCGCGAGAGCCGCGATCGCATCGACTACCTCCAGCGCATCGGCGCCTGGCAGGAGTTCGCGCGGCGGCTCGCCCACGAGATCAAGAACCCGCTGACGCCGATCCAGCTCGCGGTGCAGGAGGTGCACCGCAGCTACGTGCGCAACGACAAGGGCGAGGACCCGCGCTACCGGCGCACGCTCGACGACGCGGCGGCGATCGTCGAGGAGGAGGTGGCCACCCTGCGGCGGCTCGTCGGCGAGTTCAGCGAGTTCGCGCGGCTGCCGGTCGCCGCGCTCGAAGAGGCGGACCTCGGCGCGTTCGTGCAGGAGGCGCTGCGCGGGCTCGATCCGGCCGCGATGCTGCTGAGCGAGGGCCCTCGCGCGCCGGCCCTCGAGCTCGAGATCGCGGAGGAGGTGATGACCGTGCGGATCGACGCGCAGATGCTGCGGCGCGCGCTCGACAACCTGGTGCGCAACGCCATCCACGCGGTCGCCGCGGCGGCGCCGGAGGACGGCGGGCACGTCATCGTCGCGGCGCGGCTCGAGGGGCGCGCCGCGGTGCTCGAGGTTCGCGACGATGGACCGGGGGTGCCGGTCGCATCGCGGGCGCGGGTCTTCGAGCCCTACTACACCACCAAGGGCGAGGGCACCGGGCTCGGGTTGGCGATCGTGAAGAAGGTGGTCCTGGAGCACGGCGGCTCGATCGACTGCGGGGAGGCCCCCGAGGGGGGCGCCGCGTTCCGCATCCGGCTGCCGCGAGGTGACGCATGAGGAGAGTCTGGAGCGCGCTGCTCTCTGCCACGCTGCTCGTGGGGGCGGGCTGCTCGGAGCGGCCCCGAGGTCCGACCGCCGCCCTGATGGATGGACCGGCGCCGGCCCTCGATCTCCCGATCGCCGCCGGCGCCGGCGCGGCCGAGGGCGATCGCGTCTCGCTCGAGGCGCTGCGCGGACAGGTGGTCCTGCTCGACTTCTGGGCCGGCTGGTGCGGGCCCTGCCGCCAGTCGATCCCCGCGCTCAACCGGGTTCATGCCCGATACGGCGACCGCATCACGATGCTGGGCGTGAACATCGAGGGCGGGCTGCCTCGATCGCGGGTGCAAGCTGCCCACGCGCGCTTCGGGGCGGAATTTCCTTCGCTCCAGGACGTAAGAGGAGAAGCCCAGGCGAGGTATCGAGTTCAGAGCATTCCGACGCTGGTGCTGATCGACCGGGCCGGGATGGTGCGCTGGGTCGAGGCGGGGGTCCCGAACGCGGACGCCCTCATGGAGCGGGTCGAGGATCTCGTGACCTCCGAGGCCCAACATTGACTTCGGGGCGCATCTCGGTTGACCCTGCGGTCGCGATTCGATAACTTCGGTCCCCCCGCGGAGGGCTCCGTGATCGTTCCGCGGTGATGAGGTAGGGCGCGTGCAGGCGCAGCGATTGGACCAGAGGCTCCACATCCTCCATCGCAAGATGGAGGGAGCAGACCCGGAGGGGATCGCGGAGTACAACCGCGTGCTCGAGCTGTCGTGGATCTATCACGACTCCGCGCTCGAGGGCGTCGTGTACAGCATGCCCGAGCTCAAGGCGGCGCTCGACGGGCTGCCACCGAGCGACTCCACCCTCGTCCCGGTGTTCGACGAGATCCGGCAGAACAAGATCGCGATCGAGCTCGTGCGCGAGCTGGCGGAGAAGAAGCGGCTGAACATCTCGCTCGAGGTGATCAAGAAGCTCTACTCCACGCTGGCGCCCGAGGAGATCGAGGGGAAGTCGCCGCCGAAGTACCGGAAGGACATGCCGATCCACCGGATGTACTTCCACGACATCTCCACGCCGGACAAGATCTCCTACAAGATGCGGCAGCTCGTCACCTGGATGAACGCCGCCGAGACCAAGCGCGCGACGCACACCCTGCGGCTCGCGGCCAAGGCCCACTACCAGCTGCTCCACATCTACCCCTTCCCCAAGCAGAGCGGGAAGGTCGCGCGCCTCCTGATGAACCTGGTCCTCCTGCGCGGCGGCTACCCGCCGGCGGTGATCCACGCGACGGAGCGCCAGCGATACTACGACGCGCTCAAGACCAGCGACAACGCGACGGCGCGGGTCGTGACCGAGGCGCTCGTCGCCTCGATGGACAGCGCGATCCGCTTCTTCGAGCAAGAAGAGACGATCAAGGGCGACGGCCGCCGCGCCCGATCGGCGTAGCTGCCGCTGGCGATCAGGCCTCCCGGTCGAGGTCGCCGCCGGGCAGGAGATCGATCATGTGCCGCTCGATCCGATCGCCGGTCAGCGCGAGGCGCGGGGCCTTCTCGAAGTCGAGGACGATCAGGATGCGGCCGCCCGCATCCGAC
>JAEZBP010000424.1 GCA_023427125.1 Pseudomonadota bacterium
CGATCACCGCGTTGGCGGCGAAGCACTCCACCATCGACCAGCGATCGTCGCAGACCTCGTCGCGCACCTCGGCCGCGAGCTCGTGCGCGCGAGCGCGGGCGCCGCGGAGATGGAGGGCGGTGGCGAGGCCGACGCGCACGGTCGCCGGGAGGTTGTCGGGGTCGGCGCGCAGCGCCTTCTGATAATTGAGGACGGCCATGTGGTACTGGCGCATCCGCAGCTGCACCTCGGCGAGCGTCGCGAGCGCGTGCCCGCGCTGCCACTCGTCCACGGCGCCTTCTCGCAGCGCGGTCACCAGCATCTCTCGCGCGCGGGCCAGCCGCCCTTCCTGCATCTCGTAGTACGCGAGGTCGACGACCGACTCCTCGCCCCCGCCGCAGAACTCGACCTCGCCATAGTCCTCCTCGCCCTCTTCGGCGTAGTCCTCGTCGTCCTCGGCGGCCGGCGCGGACGACGGATCGGGCGCCTGCACCTGCTCGAGCTCCGCGGCCACCTCGGGCACCACCTCGGCCGCCGGCGGATCGGCCAGCTCACCGGGCTGCGCGGCGGCTAGGCTCGGGACCATCATCAGAGCGGCGGCGATCAACAGCGCGGTGCGAGTCATGGCGTCTCCCTCCTCTACGTGACTGGACTGGCTACGACCGCACGAGCTGTGCCGAGTTCCAACCGCGCCTTCTCCCCCGCAGATACGCTCACGCGGCGTGTCTGCCCCCACCCGATGCGTGTGCCGCAGGACACGAGCGCACCCGGCTCACGAGAGCGCGCGCGCCATCGCGACGCTCCGCGAGGCGTCCGGCATTCCCCAGCGCCGCCCGCAGCGCCGGCGCCGGCTCCGAGCGCGATGCGGCGCAGCCAGGTCAGCGCGAGCGGGCTCATCCGAGCCTCCCTCCGAGCAGTTTCGTCACAGAACACACGCGGGCGACCCGCGAGTCGTCAGGCCGGCGGCCGCGAAGCGTCGGGGCAGCGGCGCGCCAGGCGCAGCGCTTGACAGGCTTGGACCATCACCGGATGGTTCCGCACCCGCGCAAGGCACCATGAGCACAGCCACCCTCGAGCCCAGCAAGCAGCCCATCCTCTTCGGGCATCCGACCGGCCTCTTCCAGCTCTTCTTCGCGGAGATGTGGGAGCGCTTCTCCTACTACGGGATGAGGGCGCTGCTGCTCTTCTACATGATCAAGGGCTTCCTCGGCCTGAACGACGGCGAGGCCTACGGCGTCTACGGCGCGTACACCGCGCTCGTCTACATGACGCCCTACTTCGGCGGGATGCTCGCCGATCGCCTCCTCGGCCGGCGGCGCGCGGTGATCCTCGGTGGCCTCTTGATGGCGGCGGGCCACCTCCTCATGACCATCGAGACCAACCTCGCCTTCTTCGGCGCGCTCGGTCTCCTCATCGTGGGCAACGGCTTCTTCAAGCCGAACATCTCGACCATCGTCGGCGAGCTCTACCCGAAGGCCAGCGACAAGAAGGACGCCGGCTTCACGATCTTCTACATGGGGATCAACCTGGGCGCGGCGATGAGCCCGATCGTGTGCGGCTACGTCGGCGAGACCTACGGCTGGCACTACGGCTTCGGGCTCGCGACGATCGGCATGCTCGTCGGCGTCGCGGTCTTCGTCGCGCCGACCCGCCTGACGCAGCTGATGATCGGCGGCGGCGCGCTCGCGGTGGCGGTGGCGATGCCCTTCTGGCAGGACTCGCTGCTCCAGCTCCTCGTCCGCCTCTTCCTCGCGCTCATGCTCCTCGCTGCCGGCGTGCTCGGCGTGATGGCGCTGCAGAAGGGCCCGCTCAGCAAGGCGGCCGGCGCACCGCCGGATCCTGCGAAGCTCAAGGCCAAGCTCTTCGGCGTGCTGCCCGCCGAGATCGCCGTGTACGTCGGCGCGCTCGCCGCGGTCGTGCTGCTCGCGTTCATCGTGCAGAACGGGAGCCTCGCCGGCTGGGTCCTCAACGCCACCGGCGCGATCTTCGTCGCGTACCTGGCCTACGAGATGATCGCGCGCTGCACGTCCACCGAGCGGCAGCGCCTGGTGGTCGTCCTCGTCCTCTTCTTCTTCAACATGCTCTTCTGGGCCTTCTTCGAGCAGGCCGGCACCAGCCTCAACAACTGGACCGATCGGAACATCGATCGGGTGGCCGAGGAGCGGACGCTCACCGCCGCCGAGGTGGGCACCGAGCTCGCGTTCCGGGTGCCGGCGATCACCTCTGAACCGGCGCTCGCCGCGCTGCCCCTGCTCACGCAGGAGCAGCTCGGGCACGTGAACGCCGACGAGCGCATGAAGGATCAGATCGCGGACGCGATCCGCGCCGTCGAGCGCCGCCGCAACCAGAACCGCGACCCCGGCTCCGTCGTCACCGACGCTCAGATGGACGCGCTCATCGCGCAGGTCCGCGGAAGCGACGCGCTGACGATGACGGGCCTCACGTACCTGCGCGCGGCGGTCGGCGCGGACATCGGGCTCGAGTCCGCTGCGCGCGTCGAGTGGCAGGTCACCACTGAGAACGTCGGGATGGGCATCGCCAGCAGCGAGATCCCGGCCTCGGAGTACCAGGCGGCCAACCCGATCTACATCCTCCTCTTCGGCCTGCCGCTGAGCGCGCTCTGGGCCTTCCTCGCCGCGCGAAAGCGCGATCCGAGCACACCCGTGAAGTTCGGGCTCGGCATCATCCTGCTCGGCGCGGGCTTCGGCGTGTTCTGGTACGGCGCACAGGGCGCGGACGCGCGCGGGATGTCCTCGATGCTCTTCCTGCTCGCGGGCTGGCTGCTCGTGACGGTCGGGGAGCTCTTCTCCTCGCCGGTCGGCCTCTCGATGGTCACCAAGCTCTCGCCGGGCCGCCTCGTGAGCACGGTCATGGGCGGCTGGTTCCTCGCCACCGCGTTCTCGAACTACCTCGCGGCGGTGATCGCCACCTTCACGGGGGTCTCGCACGAAGAGGGCGGCCTCCAGTTCATCCCGACGCCGTCCGAGACCGTGGCGACCTACGGCGACGTCTTCGGCCTGATCGGCGTCATCGCGGCCGGCGCCGGCGTCTTCCTCCTCTTGATCTCGCCCTTCCTCCGCCGCGGCATGCACATCGAGGAGCTCGAGCACGACGCCGAAGACGAGCAGGCCGAGCAGAGAAGCCGCGGCGCCGTCTCGACCTGAGCGTCCGCGCCGGCGCTCGAGAGGTTGACCGCGCGTCGAGCGGTCCTCAGCATCGGCCCGCATGCACGCCGCGGCCGAGGAGGACGATCCGGTTCTCGACGAGATCACCGCCGCGGGCGCGGGCGGCGTCGAGTGGACGCTCCGCCTGCATGGCGACTCGATCCGCGTGACGGACGGCGCGCAGACCTTCACCCACACCCGCGACGAGATCGCGAGCGCCTCGGCAATCTACCTCGCGCGGCGCGGAGCCCACGTGAGCCTGCCGGGCTGGAAGCGAAGCCTGCGCTTTTCGGCCTTCGATCTCGCCACGCTGCGACAGTGGATGGGCCCTGCGCTCGCGGAGTGGGGGCGCGCCGAGACCTCTCGCGAGGGGCTCCTCTCGTCGCTCATCGGCATCGCCGTGCTCACCCTGTGGATGTATTACGACGTCTGGGCCTTCTTCGCGTTCGGCGAGCTGACCCTCGCGACGTGGATCGGCCGTCGCTTCGCGCCGGGCCGCTGGATCCACCTGGCCTCGGCGGGGCGCACGCTCGTGACGATGGGCGTGACGGTGGCCGAGGTCGCCGCCGAGCAGGTCGCGGTGTGGTGGCTCCTCATCGCCCTTTCGCTCATCGGCTACCTGGTGGACGACCTGCGTCGCTACCGCTTCTTCGCGCCCCTCTCATCGCCCGCGGAGGTCCTCGATTAGCGCGTTGAGCTGCTCGCGGGCCGGCTCGATGATCGCCGGATCCTGCAGCTCGAGCGCGGCGCGAAAGGCCCTGAGCTTCTGGCCGAGCAGCTCGCGCTCGAGCCCGGTGGTCTCCGCGAAGAGGGCATCGGCGCGGGCGAGCGCGGTCCGATTCGGCAGGTTGTCGCGCGGGTGGAACTTGATGCGCTTCATCGCCGCGCGCGCCTCCTCGATCTGCTCCGGCGAGAGCTTGCCCGGTCGGCTCGCGATGACGAGGTGCTCGACGCGTTCGGTGCCCATGACCTTCGCCTCGACCTCGAGGATGCCGTTCATGTCGTAGGTGAAGCGGACGTCCACCCGCACCTCGCCCGCCCGGCCCCGCGGGAGACCGCGGATCAGGAGCTGGCCGAGCTTGGTGTTGTCGCGGCAGAGCGAGTGCTCTCCCTGGTAAATCTCGAGGAGGAGGTCCCGCTGCCCGTCCTCGAGCGTGTAGAAGGGCTCCTCGCGGCTCGCGGGGA
>JAEZBP010000545.1 GCA_023427125.1 Pseudomonadota bacterium
ACTCAGGAGCGCCCGAGCGAGCCCTGGCCCGCGCGTGATTCGGACTCCCGCACCAGCGTGGCGATCCGATCGGCGAGCGTGCGATCGACGGCGCACGGCGCCCCCTGCCACTCGCGCATGTACGTGAGGTTCCAGCGCGCGGTGCGCGCGTAGGCAGGCTTGGCCTCGTCGCGCGGATCGAGGCGCAGCGCGAAGCGCTCGAGCCCCGACGTCGAGCTCTTCGCGCCGCGTGCGAGCACCACCACCGAGCTCCGCTCGCCGAGCCGCAGCACGCGCTCGACGCTCCAGCCATCCACGACGTCGGGCAGCAGCCCGCGCAGCTCGTCGTCGCCGGCGTGATCGCCGTGCGCACCCCCGCCGCGCGCCGGATCTCGCGCCGAGGCGTCGACGGTCGCACCCGGGCCGAAGTACTCGCTCTGCGATCCGTGCCGCGCGCACCAGCGCTCGATGAACTCGGCGGGCACGTCGGGGAGCATCCACCGGAGCAAGGTGTCGCGCGGCACCACGCTGCTGATCGGCAGGATGCCGGCGAAGTGCTCGAAGAGGTGCATCAGGCGCCGCACGCGGACGGCTGGGTCACCACCGGGACCGTCGCCCACCCAGCAGACGCCGCGCGCGTCCCCCTTCACTCCGTCGAGCAGCGAGCGGTCCATGGCGGCGTCGGTCTTCGACAGCGGCATCACGCTGACGTCGGTCACGACGCCGAGCGTCGAGACCCACTCGAGGAAGCGCACCGTCTCGAGGAACTCCGCCTCGGTCTCGTCGGGCATGCCGACGATCACGTTGAAGTTCACGCTCATCCGACCGCCCGCGTCGCGGAAGTGCTCGAGCGCCTTCGCGACCGACTCGATGAGCCCGGGCTTCTTGAGGCGGCGGCGGAGCCTCGGGCTCGCGGTCTCGAGGCCGAAGAAGGGTCGTGAGATGCCGGCCCTGGCGAAGAGCGCGACGCGCTCGGGCGTGATGCGACCGTCGACGATGAAGCAGCCGTGGATCTCCGGACGGAAGGGCCATCGTGCCGCCGCGATACGCTCGCACAGCGCGTCGAACTGCACTGGATCGGCATTCATCGTCGCATCGCAGAGCTCGACGGTCAGCGCCGGGATCTCGCCTCCTTCGTGGAGGCTCGCCCACACTCGAACGATCTGGTCGATCTCCGCGAACGTCCGATCGGTCGTCCCCCACTGCATCGAGGGGTAGAGCGTCGTGTTGGTGCAGAAGCCGCACCGGAACGGGCACCCGATGTTCATCACCACCGGGACCGAGGGGGAGCGCTGGCCGACGAGCAGGCGGACGATGGGCTCGTAGTCGATCTGCGGTACCGGCTGCGGCGGCGGCGCCTCGCGGCGCACCAGCCGCGCGCGCCGGGCGTACAGGGACGGGCTCAGCCAGACCCCCTCGTACGCGCCCGCGTCGAGCGGTCGCTCGTCGAGGAAGGCGCGAACGACGAGCGGCGCCAGCGACTCGGCGGGAGCGCCGACGATCGCGTCGATCCAGGGCTCCTGCAGCTCCCCGGGGCAGTCCATCGCCTCCGGGCCCCCGAGGATCACGGTGGCGTCCGGCCGATGGAGCTTGATGCGCCGGGCGAGCTCGAGCGTGACGTCGGCGCAGTGGCGCCAGACCGAGAGCCCGAACACGCGCTCGGGACCTTCGAGCAGAGGCTCGAGCAGGCGCTCGAACCACGCGTCGTGCGTGGCGGCGAGCGCACGCATCGACGCACGGCGAGCGTCCACGCTCGGCGCGGCCCACAGCGCCTCGATCGACGCGTCGAAGATCGCGCGCGGGACGTCCTCTGGATCGTCGAGGAGGCGGACGATGCGCGCCGTCATCCCGTGCTCCTCGAGGAGCGCGGAGAGCACCGGCAGCCCCGCGCCCAGCCAAGGGTTCGCCTGGTACGGCGGCGCGATCGCGAGGACGCAGTCGCCGCGAGGGCGGCTGTGACGCACGCGGGGAGGTCGCACCATCGCCAGACTATACCGTCGTGCTCCGCCCCGAGGATCACGATCCGGGCGTCGCGCCCTCACTCCACGCGCAGCAGGCGCAGCGCCTCGACTCCGGCGGGGGTGGAGAAGCGCCCCTCGAGCCGCATGGAGAGCCCGCGGGCCGCCGCCGCCCGCGCGCGCGCGGGCTCGGCCGCGGTCGCCCACGCCTCGTCGATGACCGCACGCTCGACGGGGACGATCGCCCGCAGCGGGACGCGCGCGGGGTCTGCCAGCACGCGATCCCAGCGCTCCGCGAGACAGTCGATGGTCGCCTCGCGCGCGGCGCCGTCGCTCGCGCGGCCACGATCGCCGGAGAGCTGGTCGCAGCGCGAGAGCACCAGGTGCATCGCGGTCGGGCGCTGGTCCGCGGCGCCCAGCGCCTCGACCATCCCGTGCAGGTTGTAGGTGGTCGTGGCGAGCATGCCCGCGCTCTCCGGGTGGGCGCGCAGGTGCCGCGCCAGCGCGCGCTCCGCCATCGCGTTGATGGACAGCGGGATGTTCGGGGTCTCGGGGAGCCGAGAGGCGCTGGCCAGCGCGAACGCGCCGATCGCCGCGGCGCTCAGGCCGTACGCGAGCTTTCGCCGGCGGGGCAGCGCGGCCACCAGGGCCCCCAGCGCCAAGCCGGTGGTGAGCCCGAACACCCCATGGATGGGCGTGTAGTTGGCGGCCGGCTGCTGATCGTAGAGCAGGACCGACACGGCGACGTACGACCAGAGCAGCGCGCCGCACGCGGCCGCGAGCCACGCGCCCCGCCCGCGGCGCAGCACACCCACGAGCGCGACCGTGCAG
>JAEZBP010000708.1 GCA_023427125.1 Pseudomonadota bacterium
GGGGCGGCGGCGGCGCCGGGCTCAGCGGGGGGGGGGGCCGCGAGGTGGGCCGCGAGGACGGGGGCTTCGACGCGGGGCGCCCGCCGAGGATCGACGCGGGCCCGCGCCCGGGGCTGAGCAAGCCGCCCTACGTGCAGCTCGTCGGGCCCCAGCGGGCTCGCCTGCGCTTCGAGACCCGGCTCGATCACGCGGCGGTGGTGCGGGTGAGCGTGGACGGCAGCGCGCCGGTGAGCCACGACCCCACCCGGAGCGCGGTGGACCTCGACTACGCCCGCCCCGCCCTCAGCGCGCGGGTGATCGCGGACGATCCGGGCCTCCACGTGCTCCACGAGGTGCTCCTCGAGGAGCTGCCGCCGGGGGTCGAGGTGAGCTGGGTGGTCGAGCCTCCCGACGCCGATCCGATCGAGGGGCGCCTCCGGGCGCCGGCCGCGTCCGGTCAGCCCTTCCGGGTCGGGTGGCTCGCCGACACGATGCAGCTCGGCGAGCTGAGCGCCGCCCGCAGCGCCGAGGTCCTGGCCGCCCAGAGACCGGACGTCGCGCTGCATGGCGGCGACATCACCTACTGGACGAACCCTCTCGACACCTGGAACGGGATCACCGCGGCCCTCGCGCCGCTCACCGCGCTCACCCCCCTCCACTTCATCGTCGGCAACCACGAGCTCGAGGCGATGGACGAGGTCACCGTCCAGTACGACCGCCTCTACGGCGGCCAAGGGGACCCGGGCGCCGCCGTGCGCTACTTCGCCTACACCTACGGCGGCGTGCGCTTCGTGTGCATCGACACCGAGAGCGGAGGCCTCCGCGAGATGGACTCGGCGCAGCTCGCCTGGCTCGACGCCGAGCTGGCGCGGGTCGACGACGATCCCGACCTGCGCTTCGCGGTGGTCGGCTTCCATCGGCCGACCTACACGCTCTCGCGCCACGCGCCGAGCAGCACCGAGGTCCGCGAGCTCCTCCACGCGCGCTTCGTCGCGCACCGGGTGCCGCTGGTGCTCTCGGGCCATGTGCACGCCTACGAGCGCTTCGCGGTCGACGGAGTCACGTACTGGATCGACGGCGGCGCAGGCGCCGTGCTCTACGATCCCGATCAAGATCGCGACGAGGTCGAGGCGATGCGCCCGGGCGAGAGCGCGCTCCGGCAGGCCGTCAGCCGCAGCCACGGTGTGACGACGATCGACGTCGACGAGGACGGCCTCACGGTGCGCCGCCTCGCCAACGAAGACGCGGGCGTGCAGGACGAGGTCCGCATCGACGTGTGAGCCTGGCCCGCGGAGAAACAACTCGCGCATTTCGGGCGTCGAGGCGCCCCCGCTCGCAAGGCGCGACGACCGAAGATACGCGCGTATCTGAGGGAGGAGCAACGCAGCGAGCGGGGATGGATCGGCGTCCGAAACGCGTGAGTTGTTTCCGGAGCGGGCCCCCTAGCTAGCGCGGAACCCAGGTGCCGTGGAAGCTGAGCGGGACGTGGTGCTCGAGGTGCGCGCGAGCGAGCGGGCCGTCGGCGAGGTGGGCGGCGTCGAGCACGGCCCAGTGGCTCGTGTGCGACGCGGCCTCGTAGACGAGAGCGACGATCCAGCCGTCGTCCTCGCGGCTTCCGCCCGGGCGCGGGACGAACACCCCTTCGGACGGCCACTGCCCTCGCGGGAAGGTGAACGCGTCGTGGCGGCCCGAGGGTGTGTCGACGCGGACGATGGTGTCGGGCGGGCCGCTGCGGCCGACCTCGGGCGTCGAGTGCTCGGTCCAGTACACGGTCTCGTTCGGCGCCGCGTCGACGCTCGGCGCCACCCGCGGGAACTCGCCCGTGCGATCGCGGAGCGGCTCGAATTGCAGCGTGTGCCGCTTCGGATCGATGCGCGCGCGAGTGAGGATGCCGTCGGCGTCGGTCGTGGGCCCGCCATGCATCAGCGAGGAGATCCAGTCGTTGGTGACGGGGAAGTCGCGGTAGCGGACGAGATCGACGACGAGCTCGCCGTCTCGCTCGAACGCGTTGCCGATGTGCCACGCGAAGAACGCCGGCACGCGGAAGCGGATCGGCGAGGCCGGCGCGTCGAGCGGGATGACGATCACCTCCGTGCCGCGATCGGCCTCCCAGCGCAGGTTCTCGGCGAACGAGCCCATCCCGAAGAGGGTGCGCAGGAGCGCGAGCGGGAGCGGCGGCACGAAGACGACGAGCGCGCGCTCGGTCACCGCGAAGTCGTGGATGACCGTCGAGAAGTCGAGCGGCAGGGTGGTGATGAGGCCCGCGCTGCCGTCCGGCCGCAGCACGAAGGCGTCGAGCAGCGCAGGCTTCCCGACGCGCTGGCCCACGTTGTAGATGCAGCCGTTGGCGGCGACGCGGTGCGGGTGCGCGGTGAACGAGCGTGGGATGACGCCGCCGAGATCGGTCTCGCCGATCGAGCTCAGCTCGCTGTCGAGCTCGAAGGGCTTGCCGATCTCGCAGAGCCCGAAGAGGCGCTCGTTCCACGCGAGCACGCTGGTGTTCGCGGGGTTCTTGCTCGTGCCCTTCACCGAGCGCAGCGCGCGCAGCGGGTTGAAGAGGCCGGGCGCCGCCGTGCCATAGCTGCCGAAGTAGGCCTTGCCGCGGTGGCGCTCCTCCAGCAGCCCCGCGGTCTCGAGCAGGCGTGAGGCGCCGAGCGCCTTCCCACCCTCGAAGCGCACCGCCGAGATGAGCCCGTCGCCGTCGAACCAGTGGCGGTAGCGATGCTCGAAGAGCCGGAAGAGGCCCGGCCCGTTGCGGTACATCGTGCCGCGCAGGTCGTCGGGCAGCGTCCCTTCGACACGGAGCGGCACGAAGCCGTGCTCGCGCGTCACGTCGCTCAGCGCCCTCGCCCAGCCCTTCGGGTCCGTGTCGGTGCCTCGTGTCTCGACCCCGTTCCCCTGCGTCGTCGTGTGCACGCTCTCGTGGTAGCGCGCTCCAGCGCGCCGATCCACGCTCGGCCCGCCATGTACCGCATCATCAAGGGCATCCACGTCCACTTCGCGCACCACGTCCGGGGACATCGGGGGGCCTGCATCTCCGTGCACGGACACACGTGGAAGCTCGAGGTCACGCTGGGCTCGCGCACGCTCGACGCGGAGGGCTTCGTCCGCGACTTCTCCGACCTGCGGCGCGAGGTGCTCGAGCCTTGCTACGCGCTGCTCGATCACTCGCTCGCGATCGGCGAGGACACCTGGAGCGAGACGCACCGCGCGCTCGCCGAGCTCGGCGACGGCCTGGTCGCCTCGCGCGAGGTCACCATGGGCAGCCGTGGCGAGCGCCAGGCCGGCCACGAGGGGCTCCTCTGTGGCGCGCGCAACGAGTTCCCCGGCGACATCAAGGTGAGCGTCTTCCCCTTCGCGCCGACCAGCGAGCGCCTGGCCGAGTGGCTCTATCGCTTGAGCGAGGAGCGCATGGCCGACGAGCGCGTCGAGGTCCTCAGCACGCGCGTCTACGAGACGCTGCACCCCGTCGAGTCGATCGCCGAGTACGTGCCGGGCTGACCGAAGCGAGCGAAGCCGAGTCGGCGGCCTCGGTGGCGCGAGCGTCGAGCCGGAGCGCCGCCTCCGACATGGCCTCGAAGAGGGCGGTGCGCGTGGGCTCGAGCTCCTCCGGGGGCGTGCAGAACGTGAGCACGCCCGCGAACGCGTCGTCATCGGGCGGCGTGGTGAAGAAGCGCCCGAGCAGCGCGCCCGAGACGGCGTCGAGGAAGTGCCGCACCGAGTCGAGCTTCTCGGCCTCGCTCGAGCCATCGAAGGGCAGCCACGCGAGCGCCACCGTGAGTGATCCATCCGCTTCCGCCAAGAAGCCGTCCTCGAGGAGGACTTCGATCGCGGCGTTGATCTCGTCGCGCCTGGCGCCGAGCCGCCCCCGTAGGACCTCGCGCTTCGTCGCACCGCTCGCGATCGCCTGCGGAGCCCCGCAGCAGCCGGGCAAGCGCGTCCGGGGCCGGATGGCGCCGGCAGCCGGCTTCGCCCATCATGGCGGCTCGATGCCAGTCTTCACGGGAGAGTCGGGGCCGTGCCGTTGGGCGTTGATTCAGGGTGAGCTCGACGAGACGAGCGTCGCGGCGTTCATCGCGCACCTGCGGGGGCTCACCGAGGACGTTCGGCCACGGCAGCTGGTGCTCGACGTCCTGCACGACGTGCCGATGCCGACGGCCCTCCAGCGGCGTCAGATCGTCGAGGTGCTCCAGAGCTCGGACAAGCTCGACCTCGTCGCCGGCCACGCGCTCGTGAACAACGCTGCGATAGGCCGCGGGGTGCTCACGGCGATCAACTGGCTGGTCCGCCCGCCCTTCGACGAGAAGGTGTTCTCGAGCCTGGACGACGCGGCGCTGTGGCTCCAGGAGCGGAACCCGGCGCTCGATCCCGCCGCGCTCGCAGCGAGCATCCGTCGCGAGTATCCAGGCTTCGATCGACTGCGCTGGTGAGCGAGCCGGTGCCGATCCTGCTCGCGGCTCACCCGACCGTGGGCCACACGCAGGCGCTGCGCGCGGTGGGCGCGGAGCTCGTTCGCCGCGATCACGTGGTGGAATTCGCGACCTCGCGAGTCCCGAGCGCACCGCCGTTCGTGCGTGTTCCTCAGCCCCTGCGTGCCGCGCAGGACGTCGTGCGGGCGATCGCCGAGGACGGGCTCACCCAGGTGCACACCCCCTTCTCGATGCGCGCGATGTGGGCCGCCAGCCGCGTCGCGGTCACGCGCGGCTACGACGAGCTGGGATGGGCGTGCGAGCTCTTCACCTGCGACGCGCTGCGGACCGCGCGGACGCTCACGGCGCACCTGAGCCGGCGCCGGATCGGCCTGGTCGTGCACGACTTCACGTTCTTCGGCGCGTGGCTCGCCGCCGAGGTCGCGGGCATCCCGAGCGTGGCGGTGTTCCACAGCGGGCTGCCGTTCCCGGCCCCGGGTCAGCCGCCCTTCGGCAGCGGCCTCACCGAGCGCGATCCGCCGAGCGCCTGGGCGGACGCCGAGCGCCGGCTGGGCAAGATCAGCGCAGCGGTCGACCGGCGCATCGCCCGCGCCCGCGCCGCGCAGGGCCTCGTGCCGTGCGCGCCGGAGCTGCTCGCGCGGCCGTACTCGCGAGAGCTGAACGTCCTGACCACCTTCGAGGCGTTCGAGCTGCCTCGTCCCGAGCTCGAACGCTGGGCCGCCGGGCCACTGCTCTGGTCGGGTCCCTGCCTCGGCGCACGCGCGGCCGCCCGGGACGAGCTCCCGTGGCATCGCCTCGAGGGCGACGCTCCGCTCGTCTACCTCTCGCTGGGCACCGTGTTCAACGATCAGCCCGAGGTGTACCGCGCGCTGCTCGAGGGCGTGCATCGAGCGGGAGCGCGCGCGGTCGTCGCGGCGGGAGCGTCGGTCGAGCGGGTGCGGCAGCTCGCTCGGGCCGACGACGTCGTCGTGCGCTTCGCCCCCCAGGTGGCGCTCCTCGAGCGCGTGGACCTGGTGATCGCGCACGGCGGCAACAACACCACGAACGAGACGCTCCGCGCGGGCAAGCCGCTCCTGGTGGTCCCTTTCGGCGCCGAGCAGATCGCAAATGCCCGGAGGGTCGAGGCGCTCGGCGTCGGGCGTATGCTGCACCTCCACGATCTCTCCTCGTCCCAGCTGCCCGCGATCATCGAGGCCGCCCTGGCCCCCTCGACGCGCGAGCGCGCCCAGAGCCTCAGCGAGAGCGTGCCCACGCCCGATGGCGCCGCGGTCGTCGCCGACGCGCTCGAGGCCCTGTCGCGCCCCTGAGCGCCGAGGAGCGTCAGGAGCTCGCGGTCGCGATCTCGTGACGCGGCTCCCTCGAATCACGGCGCTCGGGGGACGCCGGACGCCGAGCGGCGCCGTTCCGGCTGACTGGACACCGGGACGGGGAGCGCCGACCGGACGGAATGTCCGTGCCGCTGGCTCGCGCGCTCGCGAAGCGCGCGCCAAGCAAACACAGCGCGCGCAAGGCCAACTCAGTGATCGTGGCCGCCGTGGCCGCCGTCGGTGGCCCACGGGCACTCGCCCTCGCCTTGGAAGTGGCCTTGGGTCGCGAGCTGGGAGCGGGCGAAGTCGAAGGCGGTCTCGAGAGGATAGGGCGCGCCGGCGAGGCTGTAGGTCGACGAAGGAAAGAGCGCGGCGGCGTCGATCGCCATCAGCTCCTCGGTCGTGATCGTGTCGTCGCCGTCGAGGTCGGCGTTCGCGAGCCACTGCGCGCGCCGCTCGATCACCTCGGCCGCCGAGGGGAAGGTGTCGAAGAAGAGGTGGTCACCGTGGATCGTGATGGACACCGCCGTGCCGCCCTCGGTGACCGTCACGCCGGGCAAGCCGTCGTGGCCCTCGCACGGACCGAAGGTGGTCGCGACGCTCGCGCCGACGCGAAAGGAGAGCGCCGTCGCCGCGCGGCAGGCTCCGTCCGGCGGGCACGACTCGCCGCTCGGATTCTCGAGCGTGCCCTCGATGAGGTAGGTCCACTCGTTCGCCACCATCGCGTCGAAGTCGGCCTCGCTGACGCTCTCGTCGCGCGTCGCACCTGTGGCGTGCGGGGTGGCGTACTCGAAGCGATCCCAGCGCAGCGCGTCGAGCGCTTCGAAGCGCGTGAGCTCGACGCCGCCCGGCGGGAGCGCCGCGAGGTCGATCACCCTCACCGCGTCGTCGTGCGCCTCCTGCCCATCGGCGGTACGCGCGAGGCGGATCTCGCCGACGGCGACGAGGTACTTCGCGAAGCGCACCGACCAGCCGTCGACGATGTCCTCGTCCCCCTCGCCCGCGTCGAGGCCCCTCGTGATCGTGTCCTCGGCGTCGAGGAGCACCGTGACGTCGCCGGTCGGGCCGCCGCAGCCGATCGCGCTCATCGCGCTCGCGAGAACCAAGGCCCGCATGAATCGCTCTCCTGTCATGGTTGTGTCCACTCGAACCTCGGCAGGGTCCCGGCGGTCATCGCGAGCACGAGCGCCTCGTAGGGCACGTCGCCGCGCGCGAGCTCCACCACGCCGTCTCCGTCCGCGTCCATCCGAGCGACCGCGTCGAGGTCGACCCTCCGCCACCACGCCGCCGGGTCGACGCGCACCGTCAGCGCCTCGTTCCCCTCGATCGCCTCTTCGCCGGTCGGCGCGCCGATCACCGCGCTCTGCCCGGCGTTGGCCGGGTCGATGTCGAGCGACGCGCGCACCTCGAGGGTCACGCCGTCCTTCATCGCGCGTGCGACGAAGACCGCCGAGCGGCCTCGCGGCGCGCCCTCGTTCGCCCGCGGCCGCTCGGCCGTCAGGAGCCAGCTGCGGCCGTAGTCGAACATCGCGGAGCGCACCGTCGCCGTGATGGCGCTGGCCTCGCCGAGCATCTGCGGGGCCGGATCGAGCGCGTCGATCGACGCGGTGCCGAGCCACTCCGCCTCGGCCGCGGGGCACACGTCCATGTCGGCGAAGGAGGTCGCGCAGAAGTACACCGGCCCGAACGCCACGTCGGCGCGCTCGATCGTGACCGACCATCCGTTGGACTCGAAGGTCGCCTCGCCCGCCCCCGCGCCGTGGATCGGGAACGTCGCGACGTCCTGGCCGGTCGATCCGCACGCGCTCGCGAGCAGCGAGGCCAAGAAGAAGAGCCGCCTCACAGCGTCACCCCCAGCGTGCCGAGGATCGTGAGCGGCGATCCCGCCGTGGTGTGCCGCGCCGGCAGGCGCGAGGGCTGCTCGCTCGGCCGCCAGTTCGAGACGAAGAAGAGCTCGGTCGCCGACCAGCGCGTGTCGAGCAGGTTGAACGCCTCGACGCCGATCGAGAGCCAGCGCCAGCTCGCGCCGATCTGCGCATCGACGAGCGCGACGGGCGCGGCCTCTTGCCCATAGGGCAGCGGGCGCGGCGAGAGGAACGAGAAGCCGAGCCCGATCCGACCGCGCACCGGGTGGCCGTCGAGATCGAAGAGCCGCTCGTTCGCGCCGAGGTCCGCGCGGATGACCCAGGGGGCGACGAAGGGGAGGAGCGAGCCCGGCTCGAAGGCCGGCGTGGGATCGGACGCGGTCGCGAGCGGCGGCTCGTCGAGCGTGGCGTGCACGTACGTGACGCTGAGCGCGGCGATCAGCCAGGGCAGCGGCCGCGCGTCGACCGTGAGCACGCCGCCGATCCGCGTGGTCGGCCCGACCGGCTCGAGGCGGCCCTCCTCCGGCTCGAACGCGACGTCGTCCGAGAGGTGCGTGTAGAAGGCGGTGCCGACGATCTCGAGCTCGCGCCGGCCGAGCTCGAGGCGGAAGCCGAGGTCGCCCGAGCGCACCTTGGTGAAGGGCGCGCGCTCGCCGTCGACGAGCTGCCGGGCCTGCGGCGAGCGATAGCCCTCGCCGTACGCGATCATCAGCGCCAGCGGCGCGATCGGGCGCACCTCGACGCTGGCGCGCGGCCCGGCGGCGACGCCGAACGCGCTGCGACGATAGCCGACGAGGTAGCTCTCGGGCCTGCCGCCCGGGATGAAGTTCCCGAGGCGATCGTCGACCTCGTAGAAGAGCGCGTCACCGCGGACGCCGCCGCGCAAGCGCACGTAGTCGGTGATGCGCAGATCGAGATCGAGCCACGCGCCGACGTCGGCCCCGGTGATGCTCGCGTCGACGCGCTCGTCCCAGGTCTCGTTCTCGGGGACCGCCAAGAGATACTGCGCCTGCTCGATCACGTCGGCGCGGCCGGCGACGCCGACCTCGACCGACGCCTTCAGCCAGTCGAAGAGCGTAGCCTCTTCGCTGCGGTAGGCGCCGCGCAGGCCGAGGCCGATCGTCTCGTTGCGCTGCTCGATCAGATCACCGCGACCGACCCACGCCGGCCTCGCGCGCGAGCGCTGCGTGTAGCCGGTGTAGCTGCCTTGGAAGCGGAAGTCGTCGTAGCTCGTCCAGAGCGTCGCGAAGGTGCGCTCGCCGCGCTCGCCGCGGTGCTCGAGCGTGGCGCCGAGCAGAAGGCGGATCGCCAGCGCCGACTGTGCCTCCGCGATCGGATCGTCGTAGCGCTCGTCGAAGCCGACGCGCCCTGCGGCGACGTCGTCGGCGCGGACCACGCCCGGGATCTGCGCGCGCGCGCCGTGGGCGATGGCGAAGACGCGCCCGTGCCACGGGCGATCGCCGAACGCGAGCGAGAGGATCGCGCTGCCGCTCTCGGACGCCCGCCCCTCGCCGAAGCCGTCGGTCCGCCGATACGCGGCCGCGCCGAAGGTGCCCTCCTCCATCCCGCGGGGCGCGAAGAGCAGGGCCTGGCGGAACGTGTGGAAGGAGCCGTAGGTGGTGCGCGAGCTGACGCCGCGATCGCGCTCGCGCACCCCGAGCCGGAAGTCCACGCTGCCGGCGACCGCGAAGTCGCCCTGCGAGGGGAGGTAGACGCCCTCGGTGACGCGCATCGCGCGCACGACCTCGGGCAGGATGAAGCCGAGGTCGGCGTAGCCCTGGCCGTGCAGGTGGGAGGGCAGGTTGATCGGCACGCCATCGACGGTCAGCTCGATGTCCTGCCCGTGCGCCGCATCGAAGCCGCGCAGCATCAGGTGATGGCCGACCGCGTCGCCCTCTCCGCGCGCCGCGAACAAGCCCGGCACGCTCTGAAGCAGATCGCCCGCGTCGCGCCGCGGCGCGGCGTCGAGCAGATCGCGATCGAGGGTGTGCTCGCTCGAGCTGCGCGCGGGCTCGGCCGCCTCGCGATCGACGCTCGCCTCGACGCCGAGCCCCGGCTCCGTCGCGTCCTCCGGCGGCTCCGCGGCCTCGGTCGGCGCAGGCGGAGGCGGCTCCGCCTCGGCCGGCGGGTCGGCCTCGACGTGCGCGTCCGTCTCTTCCGGAGCGACGTCGGAGGAGGGCTCCTCTTCGTCCACCGGCTCGATCGCCTCGGGCGCCAGGTCGAACTCGGGGATCGCGAAGCGCACCTCCACGCGCACCCGCGAGGCGACCGCGCGTCCGCCGCGCCGCGCCGGCTCGAAGCGCCAGCGCGTCACGACCTCGAGCGCCTCGCGATCGAACGCCTCGCCCGCCGTGTGATCGACGTGCGCCTCTTGCACCGCGCCGGTCGCGTCGAGCGTCACGTGGAGCAGCACCACCGGCGTGTGCCCCGACCCGAGCTCCTCCTCCGGGTAGTCGGGGTCGGGCGCCTCGATGACCCGTGGAGCCACGAGCGGCTCGGCCGGCGCTTGGCTCTGCGCGCTGGCCAGCGAGGGCGCGGTCATCGCGATCAGAGAGCAGGCGCAGGCGTTCGTGAGGAGGCGCAGCACGGCGGGCCTTCGTTCGGAGCGCGCCCTCGATACCGCGTCCGGATGGCAGATGCAATCGAATCGCAATCGTACGGCCGCCGCTCCGCGGCGAACGGGCGACGCCGCCGGAGCGGCGGTCGGGCGCAGGATCGCTGCAGATTCGCGGGTCTCTCGGGCGCGTCGCACCGAGCCCTATTACCGCGCGGCGGGCGTTGTTGCAACTGAATAGCAACTGCATCCCCGCGCTCCGCGCGGTTGCCCTCCGGGTCGAGGTGGATACCATCCCGTCGTGCCCACGCGCGACGCGCTCGTGTCCGCATGCCGGCGCGAGGCCGTGACGCTCTTCCTCGGTGCGGGCATCGCGCACAGCCGCGGCGTGCCGCTCTGGGAGGACGTCGTGCGCCGAATGGCGGGGTGGGTGCACGGTGCGAGTGACGATGTCGAGCTCGCCGAGCGCGTGCGGGCGGTGGTCCGGCGCGAGCTCGGTGAGGAGGTGGCCGGGCGCGTCGTCCTGCGCACCCACCCGCTCGAGCCGCAGCTCGCGCTCGAGTGGATCGCGTCGGCGCTGACCCAGGACGAGGTGCGCGCGCGCGTCGCGTCGCAGCTCGGCACGCGCGAGGTCTCGTTCGTCTCGCTGCTCCGCCGCGCGCTCTACGAAGGAGTCCCCTCCGGGACACGCGCGAACGACGCGCTCGGCGCGGTGGCCGCCGCGGTGCGCGCCGAGCACGAGCGCTGGCCCGATCGGCGGCTCCTGCGCGTCATCACCTTGAACGCCGACGATCTCCTCGAGCGCGAGGTGTGCGCCGACGGCGTCCCGCGCCTCTACCCGATCGGCCGGCCGAGCAAGTTCCCCAGCTGGGATGGGCGCGGCGTGCCGCCGATCACCGCGTATCACGTGCACGGCTATCTCCCGCTGGACGATCGCGATCCCGAGGGCTCGGGGCGCACGCTCGTCTTCACCGACGATCAGTTCTGGAGCACCACCGCGAGCCCGCTCTCGTTCGCCAACCGCGTCGTCGCCAACGCGCTCCACGACTCGCAGTGCGTCTTCGCCGGCGTCTCGATGCGCGACGTGAACCTCATGCGCTGGCTCGCGCTGCGCTTCGAGGAGGTGGTCTCCGACGCGCGCAACCACGGCGAGCCCGAGCCCGAGCGGGCGCTGCGCCGCCACTTCTGGATCCACACCGCGAAGGACGATCCGACCGGCATCCTCCGCGAGATCCTCGCCCGCCGCGGCGTCTCGTCGGTCGAGCTCGCCTCGTGGGAGGACGACCAGTTCGGCGCCCTCCTGCGCGCCTGCTTCACGCGGTGAGCTCACGCGCCGGGGGCCTCTCACCAGCTCGCTCGCCACTTCTCCGTCCGCGCGGGTCACCCCGGACGCGCTGAGCCGCCTCGAGCGCGCGCGCGCCAAGCAACGCAGCGCGCGCAACAGCAACTCATCGCCGGCGGATCGCGAAGCCGAGCGCGAGCATCGCGAAGACGAGCGCGAGAGGCGACGAGGAGGTGCCGGCGGCGCGGCAGCCGCAGCCGGCCGTCAGGACGCCAGGCCCCGCGTCGGCGAGCGTGACGGGAGGCCCGCCGTCGTCCGGATTGGGCGTGGCGGCGTCCGGCCGGGCGCCAGCATCGTGCGGGGG
>JAEZBP010000809.1 GCA_023427125.1 Pseudomonadota bacterium
TCCCAAGCCCGAGCGCTACGGCGCTCCGCGCCTTGGCGCTCGATCCCATCGCGTGGCGATGGGGCCCTGTCGACCAACGGCATCGCTATGCCTGGTCTCCTTGTTTGAGCCCCGGAATGCCCTCTCGCGGAGGCGTGTTCCGCGCGTGATGAGCCCTGAGCCCGAGGTGCGCGCGCGCTCGCGCTGGGTGGAGAACGGCAAGAGCCTCGCGCTCGCGCTCGTGCTGGCGCTGGGGGTTCGGGTCGGCATCGCTCAGGCCTACGAGGTCGACGGGCCCTCGATGGAGCCGAGCCTCGTGTCGGGGCAGCGGCTCCTCGTCTTGCGCGCCGCCTATGGGCTCTCGCTCCCGGGCGTCGACGAGGCGATCGCGCTCTGGGACCTGCCTCGGGTGGGCGACGTCGTGATCGTGCGCAGCCCGATGGACGGGCTCGATCTGGTGAAGCGGGTGGTCGGTCTGCCCGGCGACGAGATCGAGGTGCGGGGCGGCGTCATCTGGCGCAACGGCGAGCCGGTGCACCAGGAGGTGACCGGCGCGTGCGATCCGGCGCGCCACGCGTCGGTCGACCTCGGCTGCGAGGTCATCGAGGAGGTGATCGAGGGCCGGCGCTGGCGCACCAGCCGCTCGACGCTCGACGGAATCTTCGCCGACGTCATGCCGGTCCAGGTGCCCGAGGGGTACGTCTTCGTGATGGGCGATCACCGCGACCGCTCCAACGACAGCCGCGCGTTCGGCCCGGTGGCGGCGAGCCGCCTGCGGGGCCGGGTCCTGCTGGTCGATTGAGCGCTTGCCGCGCGGCCTCGAGGCCCCCACAACACCGGCCGTGTCCGACGCCATCGCCCGCGCCGAGGAACGAGGTGGCCGCGCGTTCCTCGTCTTCAACGCGCTCCTCTCGAGCAGCGCGCTCGCCTTCCTCGGGTGGCTCCTCCTCGTCCACGAGGGCGGGGGCGCGAGCGCGGATCTGAGCTTCCTCCCCGCGGTGAACGCGGGCCTCAACAGCGTGGCGGCGCTCGCGATCGTCGCCGGCTGGATCGCGATCCGCCGGGGCGAGCGGCGCGCCCACCGCTACCTGATGGTCTCGGCGTTCGCGGCGAGCGTGCTCTTCTTCATCAGCTACGTGGTCTACCACTACACGCACGGCGACACGCGCTACACCGGCGAGGGCGCGATGCGCCTCGTCTACTTCGGCGTGCTGATCAGCCACGTGCTGCTCTCGATGGCCGTGGTGCCGATGGCGCTCAGCGCGCTCTGGCTCGCCTACAAGAGGCGCTTCGCCACGCACAAGAAGGTCGCCCGCATCCTCGCGCCGATCTGGCTCTACGTGTCGGTCACCGGGGTCGTCATCTTCTTCATGCTGCGCGCTTGAGCGCGAGGTCGAAGACCACGCTCACCTTCTGCGCCGTCCAGCTCGCGTCGCTCGAGCGCAGGATCCCGGCGAGCCAGCGCGCGGCCTCCTCGCGATCCTCGAGCACACGCGTCGGCACCCGCGGCCTCGCGAGCAGCCGCACCGTGCTGAAGAACGTGCGGATCGCGACGCCCGGCAGCCCCCGGACGAGGATGACGTGGGCCGCCGCGGCGCCGCTCTCCCCATGCTGGGTGAGCAGCGCCGCCGCCTCGCGCAGCTCGCTCGGGAGGCGAGGATCGCTGTCCACGATCAGGCTCGCGAAGACGGCGCGATCCCCGTGCTCCTCTCGCTGGGCCTCGTTGGCGCGGGTCAGCGCCTGGATCTGCGGGCGCGCCGGCGGGTTCCACCACGCCGCCACGGTGAGCGGGCCTGAGCCCACCACGTGGACGACCTCGTCCTGATGGATCGTCTCGGCCACCGCCTCGAGATGAGGCCCCGGGCTCGCCGCGTCCAGCCAAGAAAGTACGCGCGGCGAGCGTCACGAACGCTCCGCGACGAGACGCGTAGAACAAACTCGGACGATCCCCCGTATGATGCTCCGTGGAACGCCGAGGCCGGCTGGCGGTCCTTGCACGAGAGCCCCACTGGCACGAGGTTGAACACACCATGAGCCGATCCCTCACCCTCCTCCTCGTGCTCGCCCTCGGCGCCGGCCTCGCGAGCACCGCATCGGCCCAGGACCTCTCGAACGCGATCACCAACCGCGCGGTGCGCGCGGCCGTGAAGATCACCGCGGAGGGCAGGCCCGGCGAGGTCTCGACCGGCTCGGGCAGCATCATCGACGCGCGCGGGTACGTGCTCACGAACTTCCACGTGGTCGGGCACACCCACCCGGGCGACGGCGCGCCGGGCAGCTTCATCAACGCCAACAACCAGGTCCGCATCTCGATGGTGAGCTCGGCGCGCGAGAGCGCGGAGGAGCGCTTCATCGGCCGCGTGGTGCGCGCCGACGTGCGCCTCGACCTCGCGCTCGTGCGCATCGTCTCGGAGGTCGACGGCACCGCCATCCCCGCCAGCCGCCGCTTCCCCACCATCGCGATGGCCGACACCAGCCACCTGCGCCCGGGCAGCCGGCTCTTCGCGTTCGGCTTCCCGCTCGGCGTCCGCACCATCAACGTCACGAGCGGCGAGATGAGCGGCTTCCACATGAACAGCCGCGAAGAGGTCGCCTGGATCCGCACCGACGCGGAGTTCAACCCGGGCAACAGCGGCGGCATGCTGCTCGACCGCCAGGGGCGCCTGGTCGCGATCCCGACGGCGGTGCTCTCGGGCCGCGGCACCCTCGAGCCGATCGAGCTCGCGCGGCCGGTCGAGCGCATCCCGAGCGAGTGGCGCAGCGCGCTCCGGCGCGGGCACATCGAGGACGTCGAGGTCGGCGGCATCCCCGCCATCGCGCTCGGCGTCGAGCTCACCGACGAGGCGACCGGCGACGGCAACGCCTTCGACCGCCCGGAGATGCACTACTACGCGCTGCCCGCCGAGCGCCCGCTGCGCGTCACGGTGAGCCCCGCGCTCTCGGTCGGGCTCCTCGCCCCGAACGGCCGGGTGATCCGCGAGGGCCGCGGCACGCTCGAGGTGCGCTCCACCGATCCGCCGAACGCGCTCCTCGGGATCTTGATCCCGCCGCGCGCCGCCTCGGGCGGCGGCACCCTCGCCATCCGCATCAACACGCGGCGCGGCCACGAGGGCCTGCCCGGCTGGGAGCTGCCGCCCCCGGGCGCGCCGCAGCCGTAGCGCGCACTCGTCGCTCGCGTCCGTCGCTTGCGCTCGAGGGGGCGGGCCCCCAAGCTCCGCCGGATGGCCTTCCCACGGATCGCGTACGGCACGCCGCGCAAGCTACCGAGCGCGAGGGAGCTCGAGGGGCGCGTGGTCGTGCTCGACATCGCGTTCGCGGCGGAGACCGCCGGCTCGAGCTTCGAGAAGGTCACCAAGCGCTTCATCGACGGGCTCGGGCCGCGGCTCGCGATGTGGATCGATCACCACGATCACGTGCGGCACGCCGAGTACGCGAGCGATCCGCGCTTCGTGCTCTCGACCAAGGCCGAGCATCCCGCGTGCCCGGAGATGGTCACACCCGAGCGCGTCGCGATGGCCGGGCCGATCGACACGATCTGCTGCCACGTCGACTTCGACGGCCTCTGCGCGGCGGCCAAGTGGATCCGCGGCGGCGTCGAGCCCTACGAGGGCGCCGACGCCGACGCGCGGGCGATCGACACGCGGATGGGCGTCCCGAGCGAGCGCGCGG